>CALFMA010000374.1 GCA_937880065.1 uncultured Ruminococcus sp. | reverse complement strand
CTTCATCATGAAGTGCTTTTTCTCTTATACGTGCAGCCTCTCTGATTCTTGTATCCTCGCTGAGGTCGTATACTACTTTAGCCATTATTAACTCCAAAAATTATTGATTTTATCTGTTCATCAGACAAGCCATAAGCTTTCATTTTTGAAATGATGTTCGCTTCTCCCTCAGCTCTGCCTTCTGCTCTACCCTCTGCTCTGCCCTCATTCTTAGCATTAGCAAGTGCAGAGGCTTCATCATGAAGTGCTTTTTCTCTTATACGTGCAGCCTCTCTGATTCTTGTATCTTCGCTGAGGTCGTATATAACATTTACAGCCTTATTGATAATAGGCACATTTGTCTGCTTTAACATCTCAAAATCCTCCTCGCTGTCCGCATTCAGAAACTGCATCCACAATTCCCTGCGGTTATTTGGATTAACTTTCTGATTGACCTTTTTCAGTTCAAAAAAGTGCATATTGAATTTGTCAGAATAAATTTTATCCGTTCCCTTGACAGCGGTAACTATTTCTGTGTGATAGTCCTCACCCTCAAACATATTGAAGTTGATGATATTAATAGTTATCGCCTTTTTAAGCTTTCCGTAGGTATCGCCGCTTTTCAGTTCCGAAGTATAAAGCTTTGCCCAATAGAACAACGCTCTGTCACGGAAATCAGTTTCACCTTTAAGCTGAATTTCCACATTTACAAGAACATTGTCAACTTTAAGATTAAGGTCAAGGCGGCTGAATTTTCCGTCAAAGTTTTCCGGTGAAAGCTCCTGATTTCTGATTGTGATTTCCTGTATGCTTTCGCTAGGTATTTCCAGAATATCTGCAACAAATTCATGAAGCATATCTGCATTTTCGGTAAAAATCTTCTTGAAAATTATATCAAGCTTTGCGGATACTACATTTCTTCCCATAGGTATCACCCCTGTTTTTTTCTAATTTTATTATATCACAAATTTTACAATATGTCGATACCACAGCAGAAATTTCTCCCCATTGCACAAATATGGCTTTTTCTATTGTCTATTTTGCAATTGCCCCTCCTCCGTAAGCAGCGGCAAATCCTCATTTTTTCCATTGAGGATTTGCCCAAGCACCGTGACAATATCGCATTTTTCTGTGGCGTTCTTCTCCTCTGCCATTTTCAAAATTCCCACAATATCCTCAGCTTTTCGGCTATTCAGAATTTCTCCGCCATTTTCACTTTTGGCAGCTTTACAGGCAGGGGGAACTTTCCATTGACTTACCAGATAGTCAAGAACCGCCCTTTCATCACATTCACCGAGAATTACAAGTTCCGTATGCCCTGTGAAAATTTTCTTTCCGAGAGATAATTCTACAGCTGATTTCGCCTTGTCCATACTGCCAGCGGATACGGACAAAATCTGTTCATCAAGATAAAAAGCAAATGTCACATTGCCGCTGTCAACTGCCACCGCCCTTACATATGCCATTTCATTTACATCTGTTCCCGTACTGCACCCCGTCAGGAATATGCACATAACCGCAAGAATTATTTTCTTCATAGGCTGATTTTCCTCTTGATAAAATATATTATGGGAACTGTAATTAATCCCCCGACTGAAAGTATTGCCGTAAATACATTACCGTATATCCATTGCCCCGATACAGCACCTACAACCGCCATTATAACAAGAATTATACTGCATCTGTATCGCCTTATAAAGGGGAAAACCTCGCCAACGAGATATTCCGCCGCTGATGCCTGCACCGATATGGAATAAACTGCAAATACCGTGAAAACGATGAGAAAAAGTGAATCAATACGCTGAACTGAAAAGGGCTGTGTAAGCTGTGCCGCCCATACTATAGGGAAATCGGTTATTTCCATTATGCCGCCGCAGACGAGAACTCCCGCAATAAGCACCACCGCTGTTATAACTGCCTTTCCGATGAAATAGCTTATGGCGGTACGGGGAATATTATCCTTGACAAAGCCGAGCATTACCGTAAAGCCTGCCAATCCGCCGCTTAAAGTAAATCCCTTTGAAAGTTCACGGAAAAAGCCTGTTGAGTCTGCGGATTTTATATTTTCCATATCGGAATGAATTACTGCCGATACCGTAACTGCACCAAGGCAGACAGCACCGAGAGCAGCTGCAATTACAGCTGAACGTGACATAGCTTTTATGCCCGATGATGCGATATAAAGGCAGACAACGGCAATGAGGGCAGTTGTTATAATTCCGCCCCATTTTCCGACTTCTTCAAAGGGAATAAGCACAAGAGTTCCTGCTTTCATCAGCATAGAAAAAAGCATACCGCCCCACAGAATAATTCCTCCAAGAAGAATTATTTCGGCAATTTTTCCGCAATCAGAAAGAGTTCCCCTTTTTTTATACATACATATGAGGGGAATTGCGGCAATAAGCTGAATAAGGCTGCCTATGCCGAAGCCTGCCGCTGTTGCTGCGGAAATTCTTCCACAAAGGCAGAATATTACGAAAATATCATTTATCAGCATAAGGGAACATAGCTGAAATGTGGTTATTTTGTTACTCATGGTATTCCTCCACGGTGAAATTCCTGTTCTGCATTTTTCTGAATCCCATGCGGAAAAGCGTATCGCCCATTCCCTTTGAAGAAAATGGGGAAATTGGTGCAGTAAAGGGAAATCCGTAATCTTCCGTTCCGCAGATATTAGTCAGCACGGCACAGGCTAATATGCTTATGCCGAAAAACCCGAGAATTCCGCCAACTGCAAGAAATGCAAATCTCAACAATGTAATCTGCGG
Organism: uncultured Ruminococcus sp.; assembly: GCA_937880065.1. Next base: position 4,297 of record CALFMA010000374.1, on the reverse strand, counting down.
GTTTAAATCGGGTACAACAAGTCCGCCCAATACCGATAATGCTGTAATTGTCAGCAAGGGAGTGCTTACAAGTCCCGATTTTACTGCTGCATCTCCGATAATCAGACCGCTTATGATACTAACCGCACCGCCTACAGGCTTAGGCAGGCGGACACCTGCCTCACGTATAATCTCATACATAATCAGCACAATAAAAGATTCCGTCAACAGCGAAAGAGGCGCGTTTTCCTCCTCCTGTGCAAGAAGCATCAATAGCGTACTGTTGAGCAGTTCGGGATGATACATAACTATCGCCGTATAAACCGCAGGCAGCAGAAAAGACAGCACAAAGGCTCCATAACGAATCCACCGCAGAAAAACGGCATAAAAGGGCTTATGTGCGTAATCGTCAATGGTGTGAAAACTTTCGCATAACAGCCGAGGGATTATTATTCCATAAGGCACGCCGTCCACAAGAATAACTGCTCTGCCCTCGATTAACTTTGAGCATACCACATCGGGACGCTCCGTCAAGCCTGTGCTGTTGAACAGCTCAAAGCTCTTCTTTTCAACAAATGGGCGGATATAGCCTGTTGAAAGTATGGTTTCAAGGCTGATTTCGTCAAGGGATTTCATTATACGTTCAAGAAGCCGTGGGGGTACACGGTCTTTCATATAGCAAAGGCAGATTTCCGTATTTGATTTGCTGCCCTTGGTCATCATCTTTGTCACAAGTTCGGGGGTTTTCAGCCGCCGCCGTATAAGTGATAAATTCGTGCGGATAGTTTCAGAAAATCCCTCGTGACTGCCTAAAATATTACCCTCTCCCGACGGCTCCTGCACTCCCCTTGTGTTAAATCCCTGTACACCGAAAGCAAGGGCGGTATTCGCTCCCTCGGCAACAAATACCGCAAATCCCGAATGTATAAGCCGCAGTAAATCACCGTAATTGTCGGGATTGCTCCTGTCGGCTGAAAGGAGCATATGTGCCTGTATATAGTCAAAAAGTCCCTGTGCATTGGCTTGCTTTGGCAAATCGGTAATTGGCGAAAGCACCATATCAGCCGCCGCCCGTGAGGACAGCATACCGTCACAGCAAAGAAATGCACATTTTATTCCACCTGTGACAAATTCATTTACAAGTATATCCGTTGAATGTCCCGTTATTTTTTTGATGTAATTGAGATTTTGCTGTAAATCCGCATAAATACGCTGCTTTTTGTAGTCGTTCCCTTTCATACTCTCACCTCTACCATAGTATTACCATATTTCAAGGGGATATGCAGAAACCCCGACTTCATAAGAAATCGGGGTTCATAACTACTTCATTTTAGTTGTTCAGCATATGATTAATCTTCCATTCGCCATTTTCAAGAGCAAATTCCAAAATACAATATTCCTCAACACTATTAACGGGAGATTTATAGTTTCTTGTAGCTGTAAAACTATTTCCGCTTGTTTCATTTATAATAACATCAGAAGTAAATTCCGGTGTTTCATTATATCTGCGATTGACGTAAAGCTCTCCGTTGTATTCAACAAATACACTCCTATTAATACTGTAGCCGGGCCATCTCCAGTCAGATATTTCATGGTTAATGTCAATATTTTCACCAACCTCAAACATACTGACATCGCCGCCAAGAGAACTACTTAAATTAATTTGGTCAAACCAATATGCATTCATAAAATTTTCTTCTGGCTCACACTCTGTCGTTGTAATTGCCCTGAGCATTTCGTAAATATCCTGACAACTGCTGAATCTCTCATCTGTCACCTTGCAGAATGTCCTCTCGCCGACGTTATTATCCGCCCACTCAGCATCATTAGAATTGTATGTGTAAAATGTTATGCTGTCGTTTTCATCGTATGAAACATCGCCCCACCTAATTATTCTCTCAACTTCAAGATAATCGTCAAATAACTGCTGTGCAATTGCTGTATAGTCGTATCCGTCCTCTGATTCATTTTCTGATTCTTCACTTGAAACATATGCTTCGTCAATCTTCCATTCGCCATTTTCAAGAACAATTTCAAAAACTTTGTAATAGTCCCCTACACTATTAAGCTGAGATTTAAATTTTCTTGTAGCTGTAAAACTATTTTCGCCTGTTTCTTTTATAATAACATCAGAAGTATATTCAGCTAATTCATAATCATAATCAAATGGTGTTACATACAATTCGCCATTGTAATAACAATAAACACCAAGCAGACTATAACCATTGCCATTGCCGTAGTTTGCAGCTAAATCAATTCTTCCATTAGCAGCATATTCGCTCAATTCGCCGCCAAAACAAGAATCCAGATTACATCCAGCAAAAAAAGTTGTATAAGTGAAATTATCATCGGGATATCGCTGGTTTGTATGAATACTTCTGATTTCGTCATAAAAATCTTGTTCGCAGGTAAAACGAGGGTCGGTAACTTTATAGAATATAAGTTCAAACTCATCAAATGAATCATATACAGTATACGATTTCATTTCATTTTCGTCATATGAAATACCGCCGAAACAAATTATATTCTCCAGTTCAAGATATTTATCTGATAATTCTGTCGCTATTGCTGTATAGTCGTATTCGTCCTCTGATTCAGTTACATCTTCTGATTCTTCATCTGAAAGATATACTTTGTCAATCTTCCACTTTCCTGCTTCAAGGACAAATTCAAAACATCTATTGCTTGTTCCATCGCCAATAACAAAATCTCCTATATAGCTTCTTGTTGCTGTAAAACTATTTTCACCTGTTTCTTTTATGATAACATCGGAAGTGTATTCAGATAACTCAAAATCACATTGACGAACATATAATTCACCATTGATATCGCAATAAACAGCATAACAGATAGACTCATCATCATTATCAAAATTCTCTGCAATGTCCATACTTCCGTCTACAATGTAGTCGCTAAGTTCACTGCCAAGATAAAAATTCAAATCGAATCCGAAAATAGTTGCTGTTGAAAAGTCATTTTCATCATATCGCTGTTTTGTAAAAATACTTCTTAATTCATCATACAAATCACGTCTGCAAGTAAACCGAGGATCCGTAACTTTATATAATATGACTTCATATGGCGGCTCAAATTGTGCTGAATCATCAGAACAAACTATATCAATTACTGTCCTGTCATATTCATCATATGAAATGTCGCCGTAACAAATTGTATTCTCCATTTCAAGCAGTTTGTCTGTTAATTCGGTTGCAATTGCGGTATAATCATATTCAGGCTGCGAAACTTCAATATCGCTTACAGGATCAGTTTCTCCGCTTTTGCCAAGAAGAAGTACACCTCCGCCAATTCCGCCAAGAACAACAACTGCGGCGGCAACAGCACTAATCACCTTTTGCCAAACAGGCTTGCGGTAGCGTTCAACTCCCATAACCTCTGAGTAATCATTTTTATTTTCTTTCTTTTCTGAATTGTATTTATTTTTGCTCATAGCATATAACCTCTCTTTGTCATCGGAACTCAAAGGAGGATATTTTTCTGTAATTCTGTCAATTGTTTTTTCATCAATATTATCGAAAAAATGTCGTATATTCATCACAAATCCTCCCCTGTTATTCCTGCATCGCACAAAAGCTTTTTCAGTTTCTTTTTTGCTCTGCTGATTCGTTTCTGAATTGCCCAGTCACCCATATGTAAAGCTTTGGCAATTTCCCTTGATGTCCTGCCATAAAAGTAGTAAAAGGCTATGATTGACGAATCAGGCTCGCCCAGCCTATCAATGCAATCCATAATTATTTCACATATTAAAGCCTTTTCCGTTTCGTCATCAACTCGAATGTCAGATGAAATTTTCGGGAAATCTTCATCGTCAATTGATACAAGTCTGTCGCTTTTTCCCGATAATCTGCGGAAATAATCAATTGAATTCCTCTTTGCAATGGTTCCGATTATGCCCTTTAAATCGCCGTTTCTGTTGCTCTCGTTGTCAAAATACCTGAAAATATCGGCAAATGAGTCGCTGAAACACTCCTCAATGTCCTCCTTTGTACCGCAGCTTTTCAGCTTATTGGCACAAATTGTATAGACATAACCCGAATATTCGTCAAATAAGCAACGGTGAGCGTTTTCGGCAGACTTCTGCATAAGAGCCTTTAAATCGCTGTCAGTCAAGCCTTTCACCCCTTTGAACATGTTCATATACTACACTCGTTTGAATTATTTATTTTCGGACATCTTTTACTTATTTATTTATTTTAATTATATCGTTATATGCAAAAAAAGCACTCCAATTGGAGTGCTTCATATAGTGCCGGCATTGAAATAGTTTCCCGGGCCGTCGCCAGCCAAGTATCGTCTTCGC
>CALFMA010000373.1 GCA_937880065.1 uncultured Ruminococcus sp. | reverse complement strand
GAAAAACTCCGTGAGGGAATCAATTCCGTAAGAGGGTAAATCAATGCGTAATTCGTAATGCGTAATGCGTAATTATTTCGAATAAATTGCCGTCGATATAAGCTAACGGCTAAAGGCTGATAGCTAACGGCTCATGTATTAAGGAGAATGAAAATGAAAGAAATTGTACTTGTAAAATTCGGCGAAATGGCGTTGAAAGGTCTTAATAAGCGTAGTTTTGAGGATATGTTGAAAAAGAATATCAAAAGACGCATAAAAAATCTTGGAAAATTCGAGCTGACTTCCGCCCAGTCAACCACCTACATCAATCCACTTGATGAAGATGTGGATTTAGCAGAGGTTGTTGACCGTGTAGGCAAAATTTTCGGAATTGCGGCTCTCTGCCGTGCCTGCGTATGTGAAAAGGAATTCGGCGATATATCGGCAAAAGCTGTTGAATATCTGGAGGACGTTCTCAGCTGTGCAAAGACATTCAAGGTGAATGCAAAGCGTTCTGACAAGGCTTTTGCAATGAAATCTCCCGAAATCTGTGCGGAACTCGGCGGAATTCTTCTCGATAAGTTCCCGCACCTCACCGTTGATGTGAAAAATCCCGAAGTTACGGTAACTGTTGAGGTTCGTGACACTAATGCATATGTTCACGCTGAAAATATCCGTGGTGCAGGCGGTCTGCCTGTTGGTTGCAGCGGAAAGGCTATGCTGCTTCTTTCAGGAGGAATTGACAGCCCTGTTGCAGGCTGGATGATGGCAAAGAGAGGTATTCACATTTCCGCAATTCACTATGTAAGCCCTCCCTATACATCTGACAGAGCGTTGCTGAAAGTTGAAACACTTTGCGAAAAATTGACGGATTATTGCGGAGATATAGCCTTTTTCTGCGTTCCATTCACAGAAATTCAGGAGGCTATCAAGGACAACTGCCCTGAGGAATTCTTCACAATTATTATGCGTCGTCTTATGATGGAAATTGCCCAGAGAATAGCGGAAAAGAAGAATTGCCTTGCACTTATTACAGGCGAAAGCGTGGGACAGGTTGCGAGTCAGACTATGGCGGCAATGGCTTGTACCGATGCAGCTTGCAGAATTCCTGTGCTTCGTCCCTGCGTTGGTATGGATAAGACGGAAATTATTGAAATTGCCCGTAAAATCGACACATTTGAAACATCTATCGAGCCTTATG
>CALFMA010000372.1 GCA_937880065.1 uncultured Ruminococcus sp. | reverse complement strand
GGATACAGTTTTCAGGGAGCCATTCTGGAACGTTTACTGCGATTCCTCTCTTTTCGAATGCTGCAGAACCCTGTGGGAATGTACCGTCAGCCATATCAACGAATGTTGAAACTGGGAGTGAATCACCCTTCTGAGCGTTACATGGAATCTGAATCTTGTTTACATAGTTTTCGAGAACCTTATCGCCGCAAGTAACAGCAGCCATACCCATCTGTGTATCAGCAGCGTCCTTCCATGATTCAGGAATGTCAATCTTAACGATGTTCTGGTGACCAGCATCGATAGCATTCCAGTTCTTCTCAACGATATCCTGTCCCTTCTTGCCGTAAGAAGCCTCAGCAGCAGCCTTCATGTAGCCAACTGCCTCCTCGAAAGGAATGATGTTAGCAAGCTTGAAGAAAGCAGACTGGAGGATAGTGTTGATACGTGTACCCATACCTGTTTCCTTACCAAGCTTTACACCGTCGATTGTGTAGAAGTTGATGTTGTTCTGAGCGATATATCTCTTAACCTGTCCGGGGAGATTAGCGTCAAGCTCCTCAGGAGTCCAGATTGTGTTAAGGAGGAATGTACCGCCTGGCTTAATATCAGAAACCATATCATACTTGTCGATATAGCTCTGGTTGTGACAAGCTACGAAATCAGCCTTATTGATAAGGTATGTAGACTTGATAGGTGTTTTACCGAAACGGAGGTGGGAAATAGTTACACCGCCTGACTTCTTTGAGTCATATGCAAAGTAAGCCTGTGCATAGAGGTCTGTGTGGTCGCCGATGATCTTGATAGAGTTCTTGTTAGCACCAACAGTACCGTCTGAACCGAGTCCCCAGAACTTACAAGCTGTTGTGCCTGCAGGAGCAGAGTCAGGGTTAGCCTCGAGAGGAAGTGAAAGGTTAGTAACATCGTCCTCGATACCGATTGTGAATCTTGCCTTAGTTTCGTTCTTGAATACAGCAACGATCTGAGCAGGAACTGTGTCCTTGGAACCAAGACCGTAACGGCCTGTGAATACAGGTGTATCATTGAACTTTGTACCCTTGAGAGCAGCTACTACGTCGAGGTAGAGAGGCTCGCCGAGTGAACCGGGCTCCTTAGTTCTGTCGAGAACAGAAATTCTCTTAACAGACTCAGGAATAACTTCAACAAGCTTTTCAGCAACGAAAGGTCTGTAAAGACGAACCTTAACAAGACCGTACTTGCCGCCAGCAGCGTTGAGGTAGTCAATTGTTTCTTCGATTGTCTCGTTAACTGAACCCATAGCGATGATGATATGCTCAGCATCAGCAGCACCGTAGTAGTTAAAGAGCTTATAATCTGTACCGATAAGGTCATTTACCTTGTTCATGTAATCCTCAACGATAGCAGGGAGAGCATCGTAGTACTTGTTGCAAGCCTCACGAGCCTGGAAGAAGATGTCAGGGTTCTGAGCAGTACCACGGAGAACAGGAGCCTCTGGGTGGAGAGCCTGGTCACGGAATCTCTGTGCAGCATCCTTGTCGAGAAGTGAGTAGAGTGTTTCGTCATCCCATGTTTCAATCTTCTGGATTTCGTGTGATGTACGGAAACCGTCGAAGAAGTGGAGGAAAGGAACTCTGCCCTTGATTGTGGAAAGGTGAGCTACAGCACCGAGGTCCATAACTTCCTGAGCAGAACCGGAGCAAAGCATTGCATAACCTGTCTGACGGCAAGCGTAAACGTCGGAGTGGTCACCGAAGATGTTAAGAGCGTGTGAAGATACGCAGCGAGCAGAAACGTGGATTACGTTAGGAAGAAGCTCACCTGCAATCTTGTACATATTAGGAATCATCAGGAGAAGTCCCTGTGATGCTGTGTATGTAGTTGTAAGTGCACCTGCGGAAAGTGAACCGTGAACTGTACCGGCAGCACCAGCCTCAGACTGCATTTCTGCAACTGTTACAGGCTGTCCGAAAAGGTTCTTCTTGTCCTTTGCAGACCAGCTGTCAGTAACCTCAGCCATAACAGATGAGGGAGTGATAGGATAAATAGCAGCAACGTCGGTAAAGGGATATGACACCCAAGCAGCGGCGTTATTACCATCCATGGTTTTCATTTTTCTTTTGATTGCCATTGGTAATGACCTCCATTAAAAAATTTTTTCAGTTTTTGCCTGTTAAAAATGTAACAATTAAGTTTCACTTTAACTCGGCATACAACTTCATTTATAATTATACCACAAAGTAACCGCTTTGTAAACATTTTTTCGTCACACAATTACAATTTTTGTTAGCATTGTAAAACATTGTATTTTTGAAAAATTTGGCTAATTTGCTAAAAAGAAATAGCCGTTTGTTGTGAAAAGTTACAAATCGCAGATTTTTTTTAGAAATTTGCTTGACTGATTTCGGGAAATACTGTATAATATCAATAGTGGTAAATATTTTATGAACTATTTATCACTCGTTTTGTTGTCTCCTTTCTTTTGTTCTACACATATTTTATCCTATTATTTTATTTCTCTTAACTTCGCAGGGCACCGTTTGCCCTGCATTTTTTTTGCCTGAATTGCCCTTTTAAATTGACAAATACTATAAATTGGAGTATAATTTATTAGATGAATTTTTTTCTTGGAGGAATATAAAAATGTCAGAGAAAACTTTTTACATTACAACCCCGATTTACTACCCATCGGGAAACCCTCATATAGGACACTGCTATACAACAGTTGCCTGTGACTCTATCGCTCGTTACAAGCGAATGCAGGGATATGATGTAATGTTCCTCACAGGTACTGACGAACATGGTCAGAAGATTGAAATGAAAGCTGCCGAAAAGGGCGTTACACCAAAGGAATATGTTGACGAAATCGTTGAGATTTTAGAGTGCTATCCCGGGGATATTGAATCCTATATGAAGATTGGCGGCAAAAACTTCAGGCTTGGCTTTGGTTGCCGCAACTCCAAAGGGCTTATAAGTGAGCTTTCAACGGTAATCGATATTAAGAACGTACAATTTATTACAAAATAACTTTCATAACAGGTGGAATATGAAGAAAATAGCAATTTTAACAAGCGGTGGCGACGCACCCGGCATGAACGCATGTCTTCGTGCCTGCGTAAGATACGCAATATACAATAACCTTGAAGTTTACGGCGTTGAAAGGGGCTATTTAGGGCTTATCAACGACGATATCTTCCCCATGAACACCCGCTCGGTTTCCGATATAATTCAGCGCGGCGGTACGTTTTTAAAGTCTGCAAGAAGCTCTGACTTCAAGGAGGAGGAAGGCCGTAAAAGGGCGGCGGATAATCTTCACTTCCACGGCATAACCACCCTTGTGGTCATCGGTGGTGACGGCACCTTTACCGGGGCCAAGGCCTTAAGTGAAAATTACGACGTAAACGTTATCGGTATCCCCGGCACCATTGAC
>CALFMA010000371.1 GCA_937880065.1 uncultured Ruminococcus sp. | reverse complement strand
TTTATTTTTCATAAGAAAATTCCTTTCCGATTACATATTGCTCCCCCAATTAACTCTTGAATTTTCTATTTTGCTTGGAGAGCAAAATTAAGCGTCAGAAATCCTCACAATACGGCAGTATTATTTCGGCTTTCTTCCATGTCTTTTACTCCCCAAGCTTCATATAAATTTTCAAGAGTTAGTTGGCGGAGCAATAGATATATTTATTATAACATATATTTCGGCAAAAATAAAGGTTTTTTTCAAAAAAAAAATTCTAATTATTAAATACTATTGAAATATTATTGAAAATATAGTATAATAATTAGAGTTATTGCTCCATTAAATGACGTTTAAAGAAGTATACGAGCCTTTTTGAGCAATACTTTTAAAAAAAGGAGGCTATTCCTATGAAACACCTCAAAGGTATAAAGTTAAAACATCGGAAAAATACAGAGAATTTTTCCACAATAGATTTTCCCCTGCCCTCTAAAATAATCCTCCCTATGTCAATGCATATGGGTGTGCCTTGTACTCCCCTTGTAAAAGTGGGAGATTACGTAAAAGTCGGTGAAAAAATCGGTGATTGTGACGCACCTTTCAGCGTTCCCATTCATTCATCTGTATCGGGTAAAGTTACTGCAATAAGCGATTACAGAAATGCTATGGGTGCTGTATGCAAGGCGGTTGAAATTGAAACTGACGGCAAACAGGAAATTCACGAAAATATCGCTCCCCCTGTGATTACCGACAGAGAAAGCTTTATAAAGGCTGTTCGTGAAAGCGGCGTTTGCGGTCTTGGCGGTGCAGGATTTCCAACTCACATAAAGCTTAATCCAAAAAATGAAATTGATACTTTGATTATTAATGCCGCTGAATGTGAACCGTACATAACTTCGGATTACCGTGAAATGCTGGAGAACACAAATGATATTCTCAGCGGAATTGAGTTTATAAAAAATATCCTCGGCATTAAAAATGTAAAAATTGCCGTTGAGGGAAATAAGCCAAAGGCAATTGAAATTTTCGAGGAACTTACAAAACACGATAATGACGTAGAAATTCACATTCTCCCCTCTGTGTATCCACAGGGGGCGGAAAAAGTTATCATTTACAACACAACAGGACGTATTGTCAAAGAGGGAACTATCCCTGCAGAAGTAGGCGTAATTGTTATAAATGTTTCAACTGTGGGATTTATTTACAGATATTCACAGACGGGTATGCCATTTATTACAAGACGAATTACAGTTGACGGAAATGCCGTAAAAGAGGCAAAAAATATTTTCGCTCCAGTTGGTACGCCTATTGTGAATATTCTCAATTTCTGCAAAACTGATATTAACAGCTTAAAAGCCGTTATTTCAGGCGGCCCTATGATGGGTATGTGTATTCCCGATATTAATATGCCCATTTCAAAAACTACCAATGCCCTTCTTGCGTTCAATAAATACGACAACAGAAAAACTTCTGCTTGTATACGCTGCGGAAGATGTGCCGATGTATGCCCTTTCAACCTCGTTCCTGCTGAAATCGACAAGGCATACAAAATCAGAGATGTTGAGGATTTACTGGCACTGAAAGTCAATCTCTGTATGAATTGCGGCAGCTGCACTTATGTATGCCCTGCCAATCGAAAGCTTGCCGAAACAAATCAGCTTGCAAAAACTATTTTACCTAAAATGTGAGGTGGATTATGAACAGACTTATTGTATCACCGTCACCCCATGACGAAAACTATACTAAAACTTCGGATATTATGCTCAATGTCTGCATTTCCCTGCTCCCAGCTCTCATTGCTGGCTGTATATTTTTCGGAATTCGTGCCGCTGTTGTTACAGCTGTTTGCGTAATTTCAGCCGTTGTTTCCGAATATATCTGCCGCAGACTTATGAAGCGTGACAATACCATAAAGGATTTATCAGCGGTTGTAACAGGCATAATTCTTGCCTTTAACCTCCCCGTTTCAATTCCGCTTTGGATGGCGGCTCTCGGTTCATTTATCGCAATTGTTGTTGTAAAACAACTTTTCGGCGGTCTTGGTCAGAATTTCGCCAATCCTGCTGTAACTGCAAGAATTGCCCTTATGGTAAGCTTCCCCACAGCTATGACAAATTGGGTTCTTCCTTTTGAATGGAAAAACGGTGCAGATGCCGTAACAGGTGCTACTCCCCTCGTTCTTCGTGATATGACACCTGATAAGCTTGCTGAAATCAATCAGGAAATCCCCTCCTGCCTTGACCTTTTCCTCGGAAATACAGGTGGATGTATCGGTGAAACCAGCGCTCTTGCACTTCTTTTAGGCGGTCTTTATCTCATTGCAAGAAAGATTATCAATCCCGCCGCACCTGTGGCATTTATCGGAAGTCTTGCTCTTATTTCCCTTATTGCAGGCGAAAATCCCCTTTATGAAATACTGGCAGGCGGTGTTTTCCTCGGTGCTTTCTTTATGATTACCGATTACGCTACAACTCCCATTACCACAAAGGGAAAAATTGTATTCGGTATCGGCTGCGGAATTATTACCTTTGTAATCCGCCACTATGCTTCATTGCCCGAGGGTGTATCATTCTCAATTCTCCTTATGAATATCCTTACACCATACATTGAACAGCACACACGTCCTAAGGTTTTCGGAGCAAAGGAGGCTGTTAAAAATGAAAAATAATATTTTGCCCTCAGTTGCTCTTACTATTATCTGTGCTGTAGCCGCATTTCTCCTTGTTTTTGCCTATGAACTTACAAAAGAACGAATTGCTGAACAGAAAGTAATCCGATTTAATAAAAGCGTTGAGGCACTTTTCGGAGAAACCGACTGTACTTTATTGAACGACAATTTCGGTGAATCTGCAATTTCTGCCATTGCCGTAACTCCCGACGGAAAAACAGCTGTACAGGTTGTGGCTGACGGTTATTCAAAAGGCGGAATTAACGTACTTGTTGGCATTGATGAAAACGGCTCTGTCTGCGGAATTGAATTTGTTTCCCTTGGCGAAACTCCCGGACTTGGCACAAAAATCCGTGATAATGAAGATTTCAGAACACAATTTTACGGAATTTCAACTCCTGTGGAAGAAGCCGATGCAATAAGCGGTGCAACTTTTTCATCAGCAGGTCTGAAATCCGCTGTAAATACTGCACTTGAAGTTTATAACGAAAATAAGGAGGCGATATTGAATGGCAAATAAAACTCCCCTTTTCAAGGAACTGACAAAGGGTATTATTAAAGAAAATCCCACTCTTATCACCCTCCTTGGTATGTGTCCAACCCTTGCTGTAACTACACAGGCGGCAAACGGAATCGGTATGGGACTTGCTACAACTTTTGTTCTCCTAGGCTCAAATATCGTAATATCGGCACTTCGCAAGGTTACTCCCGATAAAGTGCGTATCCCTGCATTTATCGTAATTATTGCAAGTTTCGTTACTTTAATCGGTTTTCTTCTTGAAGGCTTTTTACCTGAACTATACGACAGCCTTGGTATCTACCTTTCACTTATTACCGTTAACTGCATTATTTTCGGCAGAGCTGAAATGTTTGCAAGCAAAAACGGAATTGTTTCTTCTGCATTTGACGCAATCGGTATGGGTATCGGCTTTACAATTGCCCTTTTCCTTATGGGTTCAATCCGTGAAATCCTCGGAACAGGCATGTGGATGGGTATAACTATTGCCCCTGATTTTCTTGAGCCTATGACATTATTCATTCTGCCTGCAGGCGGTTTCTTTACTCTTGGTTGTGTAATCGCCATTGTAGGTAAGCTTACAGGAAAGAAGCCCAGAAAGATAACCTGTGAAGGTTGTCCCAGCAGAGGCTCATGTGAATTTGCAGCAAAGGAGGAAAAGACAAATGGAGCTTGCTAAAAATCTTATGATGATACTCCTTACGGGAATTCTTGCAGAGAACTTCATTTTAAGTAAGTTCTACGGTATCTGTCCTTTCCTCGGAGTTTCAAAGACAACATCAGGCGCTGTTGGCATGGGTTTTGCCGTTACATTTGTAATGGTTGGTGCAAGTGCCGTTACATACCCCATATATTACGGTGTTCTGGTTCCTCTCAATATTACATATCTCAATACAATCTGCTTTATTCTGGTTATTGCAACCTTTGTTCAGATTGTGGAGATGGTTCTCAAAAAGTTCATTCCGCCGCTTTATAAGTCGCTGGGTGTTTATCTGCCGCTTATAACAACAAACTGTGCTGTTCTTGGTGTTACAATTCTTAATATTGATAACGAATATGGTTTTCTTGAATCAATAACAAATGCACTTGCAGGCGGTATCGGTTTCCTTCTTGTAATGGTTATTTTTTCCGGCGTACGTGGCAGAATTGAAAAATGCAATGTGCCTAAGGCTCTTGAAGGTACACCTATAACACTTATTGCTGCTTCAATTACTTCCTTGTCATTTGTGGGCTTCGGAGGTCTTGCAGACGGTATTTTCGGAGCATAATTCTTCAGGATTTTTTATGTTAAAAAGATTCCTGATATG
>CALFMA010000370.1 GCA_937880065.1 uncultured Ruminococcus sp. | reverse complement strand
TTTTCTTCTTTTCTGTTGTACTCTGTCAGTAACGCTTTCATTTTATCGGCAACTTCTTCAGGAAGTGCTGTATCCATGCCTCCGACTTCATTCGGTACTTTTTTGTAATCGCCTACAGCAAACCACTCTTTTCTGGAATCACTAGTACCATTCTTCAGAATCAGATGAAGTTCTTTGACAAACTTCTCTGTCAATGTTGCCTTTGCGTTATCAATAATCATATCAATGCAACGGAAGTGATTCGCTGTTTCAATTACATCATCTACGTTCAGCACTTCCTTTTCTACGCCTATCGTATTAGTCTCAAAAATATATCTGGTCTGGTCGTGGGTAAGTTTGCTGCCCTCGATGTGATTTGAGTTGTATGCAAAATCCACCTGCATTCTGTTATATATACTGCCTTTGAGTTTTCTGCACTTTTCAGAAAGCAAAACAGACAATAATTCTCTTTTGTCCGACAATGGCAATCCCTCCTTTTATTTTATTATGCCCTTATATCAATTTGCGTTTAATTAGTCAAGGTCTGAAATAGTGTGTAGGAAAATTGTAGGAAAATAACAAAAAAGCATTCCCGATTTCTCGGAAATGCCTGTTTTATGAGGGTGGGAGATGGGATTCGAACCCACGATCTTCGGGACCACAATCCGACGCTTTAACCAGCTAAGCTACACCCACCATATTATAGCGCGCCTTGCTGGATTCGAACCAGCGGCTTACTGCTTAGAAGGCAGTTACTCTATCCAGCTGAGTTAAAGGCGCATAGATAAAATCAGCAGCCAAAGCTGCTTTTGAATGGAGCGGGTGATGGGAATCGAACCCACGTAACCAGCTTGGAAGGCTGGAATTCTACCATTGAACTACACCCGCATTCTGTGTTTCAACGATAATTATTATATCACAACGAGCAGTAAATGTCAAGTGGTTTTTAAAATTTTAGCACTATACACAAAATATTACTTTACTATATCACAGTTTTGCTCATTTTTTAGTTTTTGAACATTTGAGTCTTTAGCCGTTAGCTTTTAGCTGGCGGCTAATATCCGTCGCTACACAAATACAACTATATTACGTAAATTGCGGACACGGCACGCCGTGACCATACAAATTATATCAGTCGCCCACATAATTACGCATTGCCAAACAGCTAACGGCTAAAGGCTAATGGCTAACGGCTAACAACTGTTAAATCATAAGAAAATATTAAGAATTATATCAGACACTTTTAACATTTGAGTTGTATAATTTATCGTAGTAAAATCAAGTGAATTTTGTGTAATCTTTTTTAAAAAAACTATTGACAAATATTAAACAATGTGGTATCATAATGTTGTAGCAACTGTATTATGATGTTTGGTACACCTTGTACACTTTGTGAATGAAAAATCACCGATTTGTAAACTTAGGTTTACAAATGTGAAAGAAAAACAGTTGTAAAATAATTTTATTATTTATCACCTATTTGCCTTGAAATTCACATAAATCAAAATTTGAAGTGTGACTGAAATCACCGTATACAGCTGAAAACTACACATAAAAATTTTCTTATCATTTCAATTTTTAATTTGCGAAATAACCGAGCAATTCGTTAAAATAAAAAAATATTTCAACACTTTGTTTTTTTCGCCTTTTAAAAACACTTATATATAGAGGGGTAAAATAGAAAACCCATACACTAAAGGAGATGTTGCACTTGAAGAAAAAGAAAAGCCAATGCGGCAGGAGAGGCGAACGGATATTCAGTAATATATGCGTTATGCCAAGTCTTATCGGCGTTTTGATATTTTTTCTTATACCATTTGGAATAGTAGTCTATTATTCTCTTATAAATAATCCCATTATGCAGGAATTTGTGGGATTGGACAACTACAAGCGGCTCATTGAAACGGTGGCATTCAAAAAAGCCGCAGTAAATACCGCTACTTTTTCCCTTATATCCGTACCCCTTGCAGTTATTTTATCACTGTGGTTTGCGGTACTCCTTGAAAGGGATATCCCCGGAAAAAGCGTTGTGCGAACTTTTTTCCTGAGTCCCCTTATGGTACCTACGGCATCAGTCGTTCTTGTGTGGCAGGTTTTATTCCACACCAACGGTACACTAAATCAGATAATTGAAATGTTTGGCGGCGGCTCTGTGGACTGGATGAAATCCGCACACGGTCAGACTATTATTATAGTAATGTTCCTGTGGAAGAATATGGGATATAATATGATACTCTTTATGTCCGCACTTGCCTCAATTCCCCGTGACATTATCGAGGTTGCAAAACTGGAGGGTGCAAGCGGCTGGTATCAGTTTGTACATATTAAATTGAGATACCTTTCACCCACAATACTCTTTGTGCTTATCCTTTCCCTTATCAACTCATTTAAGATTTTCCGTGAGGTTTATCTCCTTACAGGCGATTACCCCTACGATAAAATGTATATGCTCCAGCACTTTATGAATAACACTTTCAACAGTCTGGACTATCAGAAATTGTCATCGGCGGCGGTACTTTTCTCTCTCATTATGATTGTGATTATTGCCATTCTCCTTGCCATTGAAAATCATTTCGGAAAGGATGTGGAATAATGAATATGCGGAGAAACAGAAAAATCGTCAACGCAATTGTTACCGTTTTCGCATTTGTTGCGGCGGCAATGTTCATTATGCCCACGGTGCTTACAATTGCCAATTCCTTTATGACATCAACGGAAATTTCCGCCAACTACGGTGCAATGCTTGACAATATGACCGAGGACAAAAAGGTTTATATTTCTGATAAAGTAAATCTGAAATTTATTCCCGACAAGGTAACAATTGACCAGTATAAGAATGTATTGCTGAAAAATCCCGAATATCTGCTGAAATTCTGGAATTCCGTACTTCTTACCGTTCCAATTACCCTGTTTCAGATGTTTCTGGCAATCCTCACTTCCTACGGCTTTTCACGATACCCCAACAAATTCAAGGGCATTATATTTTTCACCTATATCATACTTATGATAATGCCCTATCAGGTAACTCTTGTACCGAATTTTCTTGTAGCTGAGAAATTCAATCTTCTCAATACACGCTGGGCAATTATTCTGCCGGGTATCTTCTCACCTTTCAGCGTATTCCTGCTGTCAAAGGTTATGAGGCGAATTCCCGTTTCCTATGTGGAAGCCGCTAAGCTTGACGGTGCAAGTGAATTGCAGATACTTACAAAAATTCACGTTCCCCTTTGCAAAGGTGCGATTGTTTCAATTGCAATGCTTGTATTCATCGACTATTGGAATATGGTGGAACAGCCACTTATTCTTATGAAAGACGCTGATATGCACCCCTTATCGGTGTTCCTGTCGCAGATAAACACAGGAGATATCGGACTTGCCTTTGCGGTAGGTACGGTGTATATGGTTCCTACAATACTTATGTTCCTCTATGGCGAGGACTATCTCCTTGAGGGTATCACCTATTCAGGCGGTATCAAGGGTTAATACAATATTATGAAAGGTAGAAATACAATGGCTGAATTAAAAGAAATCAAAGATGTTAAGGATATTAAAGGCGATAAAGAGGAGTATGACCCCCGCCGCAAACGTGAGGTAATCAAAACTATACTTATTATTTTCCTTGCGGCACTTCTTGTCCTCCTTTTCTGCTCAAATACAATTATGAACAAATCTCTGCCGCAGATTACAACTGAGCGTACTACAAGCGGAAAGCTTACAGAAAGACTTCGTGGCAGCGGTATGGTGCTTTCAAATCAGACATACGGCGTTACTGTTGACGGAAATAAAGTAATCGACACTATTAATGTAAAAGTCGGCAAAGAGGTAGAGGAGGGCGATGTGCTTATGGTTGTAGGCACAGGCGAAAGCGAAGCCCTTACTGCTGCTATTGAAAATCTTGAAGCCCTTGAACTTGAATACAGCAAGGCACTTCTTACTCCCGACGCTGATTACACATCAGAAAATCAGGCTATCAAGCACGCCCGTGAGGATTTAGCTGAGGCTATTACTGCAAGGGATAACTTTAATGCAAATCAAGGCAATGTTGAAGCTGCAAAGAATGCCTATAAGGAAAATAAGGCACAGCTTTCAAGCTATACAAAGCTTCAGGAAAAACTTACAGCTATGATTGCGGCAATTGATATGGACAACTATACAACTGCTCCTGTTGAATATACAGGGGAAATCCTTAAACTTTCCGAGGAATACAAAAATGCAGAAAAGCTTTATCAGGAAAAGCTGACAGTATACACAGCTATGATTTCAACATCTGAGGAAGAAGATGTTGAAACAACTGCTCCAACTATGGTTTCACAGGAAGAAATCGCTGCTGCAAAGACAGCTATGGAAACAGCTGAAACAGCAAGAAATACTGCTGCCGAGGCTTACAACACAAAGAAATCACAGCTTAGAACAGATTATTCCGCACAGCTTTCAGATGCAGAATCAAAAATTGAGGAGTATACAAATCTTGTAAGCGAATATGAGTCATCTATGGGCGGCGAGGGTGTTACTCTCGATATGCTTGAAGCTGATGTAAAGGCTAAACAGCGTGCTTTAGAGGAAGTTATAGCACAGCTCGAAAAGTCACAGAAGGACAACGCAGCACAGGATAAGCTTGAAAATCTCAACCTTACTTCTATGAAAAAGAATATCGAAAAGGCTAAGGAAAAGGTTGAAAAGCTTAAAAAGGAAAACGAAACAACAGAAATTATCTCAAAACACAGCGGAATTGTAAGTGCAATCAATGCAAGAGTCGGCGATGAAACAGTTCCCGATATGGAAATTATCACAATTGACCTTTCATCTGAGGGTTATACCGTTGAAATTACCGTTGACGGCGAAAAGACAAGAAAAATCAGAAAGGGCGTTGAAGCTGAGGTTCTCAACAACTGGAACGGCAATATTACAGCTGTTCTCACTAATATCAAAAACGATACAACTGCAAATTCCAAAAACCGCATACTCGTTTTCTCTGTAACAGGTGATGTGGATTCCAATACAAACCTTGACCTTTCAATTCCTCTCGGCAGCGGCAACTATGACACTATCGTGCCAAAGAGTGCTGTTTATACCGACAATAAAGGCTCATTCGTACTTATAGTAAAATCAAAGAGTTCACCTCTGGGCAACCGCTATTTTGCAGAGCGTGTTCCCGTAGAAGTGCTCTGTTCCGATGAAGTTTCAAGTGCGATAAGCGGCAGCGTTACCTATGGCGATTATGTTATTGTAGCTTCAAGCCTCCCTGTTAAACCGGGAGATCAGGTGCGTATGAAAGATGAATAAGGCGGTGGGCTGATGAATAAAAAGCTATTAATTGCCGCCCTTGCCGCCGCAAACGTGTTGTCGATCGGTACGGGAGTTACTCTCACGGCGGTTGGCAGTTCCCTTGCCAAATCCCAAAGCTACAACTATGCCGCACAGCGGTGGGATTCCGAAAAGGGCTGTACACAGCTAAGCTGTTTCTTTACAGATGATGCAGCCTACAGCGTTCAGTCACTTCCCTATATAAAGCAATCCATTACGGATAAGCTGAAAAATGTGGGAGTTATAGCAGAGGAGGGGCAGACGCTTATCCCCGAAGCCTACAGCCGAAATGCGGGACAAATGACAGTTACCTGCGACAGAACAGGACGTTCCGAAGCTATGGTAACGGCTACAGGGGGGGATTTCTTCCTTTTCCGTGACTTCAAGCTCCTTGACGGTGCATTTTACACCGAAAGCGATATTATGCAGGACGGTGCAGTTATTGACAGAATGCTTGCGTGGGAACTTTACGGCTCAGAGGATATTGCAGGAATGTCCCTTTACCTCAACGGCATAAAGTTCTACATATCGGGAGTTATTGACACTCCGCAGACAAAGCAGGAGAAAAAAACCGCAGGGGATATGCCGAGGGTGTACATCTCTTACGAGGGTTACAAGCTTCTCAACGGCGGATATTCCGAGGGTTACGACAGCCCGACAAGTACATTGACCTGCTATGAATGTGTAGTTCCCGACCCTGTTGAGAATTTCGCATACAACGCTCTTAACGACCAGCTTGGAGGAAGCTACAACACATCAATTGCCATTGTAAATAATACAGAGCGATTTGATTCCTCAAAGCTTGCAAAGAAGTATAAAAACCTTTCGGATTATGCGATTTCAGATAAACCGCTTATTTATCCGTACTGGGAAAATGCTTCACGTATAACAGAATTCAGACTTACGGGAATTTACCATTTCCGCAAGCTGACATATATCATACCTGTTCTGACATCATTGCTCCTTATCGTCCTCGGCTGGAGGGCAGGAGGCAGACTGCGAAAAAAAATTACAGAAAATTTTTCAAATAGTGTAACAAAATTCTTTTACAGACGGAGTATATTAAAGGAACAGAAAAAAGAAACCAAAAATAATATGAATTACAAGGAGAAAAAGTAATGAACAAATTAACAAGAACACTTGCAGGAATTATGGCTATGGCATCTATGCTCTCTTTCGCATCTTGCAGTAAAAAGGAAATTGACCTCAAAGCCGATAACAGCGTAGACCAATCATCCGCAATTCAGCAAATGGCTGAAACATCATATAAGGCAGTGGAAATAGACGCTGAACTGCCCTTTGTGGAAGTTAACAGCATTATTCCTATCGGAACCACAGGAAAGCTTCTTGCTTCGGGATATGTTGAAGATGAAAAAGGTATGTATAATGTAAAGGGATATATTGCCGATGCCGATTTCTCTGTATTTAAGGAAATTGACCTCGGAATCAAAACCACCGACAGCGTTAACTTCAACGCATATTACGTTGCGGCAAACGACGGCAAAATTTATGCAGTTGCTATGATTACAGATTACGGCGATTTTGAACTCCCCGATTATAACGACCCCGACTTTGACTATGAAAACTTCGACTATGAGGCGATGGAAGAAGCCGCAACATACACATATAAAATTTTTACTATCAGCGAATCAGGCGAAATCCTTACTGAAAGTGAAATATCAGGCATTGAAAAATTTTCTGATGCAGACGATTCAAGCGGTATAGTTTATTTACATGATTGTTTCGCCCTCGGCAGCAGCAAGATTTGTTTATCATTAAGCGGCGGAATGAATTCGGATTATATTACTGTTGACAGCGACGGAAGTATTTCTGAGCCTATTGATTTCGGCACAGATGACTACTTCCACCCCTCCGGCACAGACAGAGATAACAATTTCGTATATATGACAAACGAGGGCAGCGATAACATTTTAAAGACTCTTGATGCTGAAACTTTAGCTGTCAGCCCCGATTCAATTACTGTTGACGCAGCTCTTTACTTCAACGCAGTTATTAAAGGCTCAGGTGAGTACCGTGTATACCTTTCATCTTCAACATCTCTTTACGGTATGAAAGATGACGGCTCCGTAGTGGAAATCATCAACTGGGTTGACTCCGATATGACAGGCGACTACATTCAGGAGCTTATTCCTGTTGATAACGGCGATTTCCTTGTAACAGAGCAGAACTGGTCAACAGGCACAGCCTCTGTTTACCGCCTTACAAAGCGTGATATATCTGAAATTGAAAATGTTCAGTTTATCAATATGGTTATGGAATACGCAGACCCGTCTATTATCGAAAGAGTAAAGGATTTCAACAAGACAAACAGCGATTACCGTATAAAGATTGCGGATTACAGCGAATACTTTGAATGGGACGAGGAAGCAGAAAGAAACATAAACTCTCCCGACAAGCAGCTTAAACAGGATATAGCCGCAGGAAAGACATTTGATATTATCTGTATGTCAGATTCCTCGGGTATTTTTGAAAACCTCTCCAAAAAGGGTGCGTTAGTTGACTTATACACATACCTTGACAGCGACAGCGAACTTTCACGAGATGATATAGTTCCCACAATGCTTTCTGTAGGCGAAAGGGATGGCAAGCTTACATCTCTTGCCCCTTCATTCTATATCACAACATTTGGCTGTAAGTCTAAATTTTTCGACAAGGAAAACTGGACAATTGATGAATTCCTTGAAACTTGTAACAATCTTCCCGAGGGAATGAAGCCCTTTTCTTCCGATAACACCAAGGAAGGAATTCTTATGAACCTTGCATTGGTGAGCGATGCGTTTATTGATTTTGATAATGCAACCTGCGATTTCAACAATCCTAAGTTTATAGAACTTCTTGAATTCTGTAATCAGTTCCCCAACCCAGGTGAGGGCGATGAAATCGACTGGGAAAATGCAACAGATGAAGAAATGAACGAATACTGGGGAAAAATAGAATCTGCTGTTCGTGACGACAGAGCCTTGCTCTATGATATTTACCTCAGCAATCCAAGAGATTATGCTCGTATAAGACACGGCAACTTCGGTGAGGAATTCACTTTTGTAGGAAATCCCTCCGCTGACGGAGCAGGAGCAAAGATTTTCACATCAGGTTCTTATGCAATTATGGAAACTTCTAAAAATAAGGACGCTTGCTGGGAGTTTATCAAGGAGATGTTTGATGAGGAATATCAGGGTTCCGAGGAACTTTATGATTTCCCTGCATTAAAATCTGAATTTGACAAAGGTTTCGATAAGGCTATGGAAAGACCTTACTACCTTGACGAAAACGGCAAAAAGGTTGAATATGACGATATGTACTATGACGGTGTCAATGAAATCAAGCTTGACCCTCTTACACAGGAGGAATGTGATTTAATCAGAAACTATGTGGGCAACATAAAGGCAAGCAAGTTCTATTATAATGAAGATGTTTTCAACATTATTTTAGATGAGTGCAACATCTATTTCGCAGGTGAAAAAACCGCAGAGCAGACAGCTGAAATCATTCAGAACAGAGTTTCCATTTTAATAAGCGAACAATCCTGATAATAGGTTAGTTCTATACGACAGCTTGGCTGACATTTTGATTTGACATAATTTTGCGACAATTTATTGTGACAGCTTGTTTGACATAATTTCCGACAATTTATTGTGACAGCTTAGTTTGACATAATTTCCGACAGTTTATTGTGACAGCTTTGTTTGACATAAATTTTTGACATCTTGGTTTGACAGAATTAACAACAAAAATATGGAAAAAAATAAGGAGGACATAAAATGAACAAGCTTAATAGAATCCTCACAGGAATTGCAGTTATGACCTTTATGCTTTCCTCTGTATCCTGTTTTCAGTCAAAGCCAATAACTCAGAATGAGGAAATTCACAAAGAAGATACCCTAAAAGATACAAACCAATCAGCTGTGATTGAAAAGCTGACTGAAACCTCATATAAGGCGGTTAAGCTTGATGCTGATTTGCCGCTTACGGATATAACAAATATTCAGAATGTGGGAAATACAGGGAAATACCTGTTTTCGGGCGTTATTGGAAGCGGAGCAGACTGGGAATGGGGTACGCTGCTGGTTGAATCCGATTTATCCGCATACAAGGAATTTGACAACGGAATTAACAAAACAGCCAATATTGAGTTTAACGAAAACTATGTTGCTGCAAACAACGGCACAATATATGCAATTCTTACAGTTACGGATTACGGTGATTATGAACTTCCCGATTTTAATGACCCGAACTTTGACTATGAAAGCTTCGACTATGAGGAAATGGCAGAAGCCGCAGTAAATACATATAAAATTCTGACTTTTGACGAATCAGGCAAGGTTATTGCGGAAAATGAAATTGAAGATTTTGAGGAAAGTGTTAACGCAAGAGCAGATGATATGTTCGGTATAAGCGAATGTTTCGCCCTTGGTGATGATAAAATCTGTATATCCGTAATAATGAGCGATGAAACGGTTTTTGTAACTGTTGACGGTGAGGGAAACATCTCTGAGCCTATTGATTTTCACACAAATGATTATTTGAATTACTACGGCACGGACAGGGATAACAATTTTGTTTTTATGGTAAATGAAAACGGAAACAGCGAATTAAGAACTCTCAATGCAGATACAATGGAAATTTCCCCCGATAAAATCACCTTTGAGGATAATTTGTATTTCAACAATATTATTAAGGGTTCGGGCGATTACCGTGTATACCTTTCATCTCAGACATCTCTTTACGGCTTAAAGGACGACGGCTCTCTTGTGGAACTCATAAACTGGGTTGACTCCGATATATCAGCCAACTCCCTGAATTCCATTGTCCCTGTCAATGACGGTGATTTCTTTATAACCGAATACAGCAAGGGTGACGGCAACGCTGCCATTTACCGCCTTACAAAGCGTGATGCGGCTGAAATTGAAAATGTAAAAATTATCAATATGGCTGTGGAATATTCGGGAGGCGAAATAGCTGATAAAGTCAAAGACTTCAATATGGAAAACAGCGATTACCGCATAACTCTTACTGATTACAGCGAATATTTTGAGTATGACGATGACTCGGGAAAGGCACTGAATACCCCTGTTGACCAGCTGAAAAGAGATATTGCCGCAGGAAAAAACTATGATATTATCTGTCTGTCGGATTATTCCGATGTTTTCACCAACCTTACCAAAAAGGGTGCATTGGTTGATTTATACACATATCTTGACAATGACAGCGAATATTCAAGGGAGGATTTTGTACCCTCCTTGCTTTCGGCCTGTGAAATTGATGGACAGCTTTCAACTCTTTCTCCCTCGTTCTATATCAGCACATTTGCCTGCAAGACTAAATATTACGGCAAGGCAGACTGGAATCTTGATGAATTTATAGAAACCTGTCATAATCTCCCTGAAGGTATGAAGCCTTTTATAGGCGGAAATACCAAAAGCGATATTTTCTCACGTCTTGTATTATCAAGCAATACGTTTATAGATTACGAAAATGCTACCTGTGATTTCAATAATCCCGATTTTATAAAAATTCTTGAATTCTGCAACGAATACCCCAACCCCGGTGAGGCCGATGAAATCAACTGGGATAACGCTACAGACGAAGAACTTGCTAATTACAGCAAAAGTATGCAGTCTGCCGTCCGTGAGGACAGAGCGCTTCTTTATGACGCAAATATAGCAAGTGCAAGGGAATATGCTCACATAAAGTATGGTTACGTGGGCGATGATATTACATTGATTGGAACTCCAACTCCCGAGGGTGCGTCTGCAAGAATTATTACTTCATCAAATTATGCCATTATGCAGACTTCCGAAAATAAGGATATCTGCTGGGAATTTATCAAAAGTGTATTAATTAAAGAAGAAAATAGCCTTTATCAGGGCAATCATTTCCCTGCATTGAAAGCGTATTTTGAAAAAACCTTTGATGATGCAATGTCAAAGCCTTATTACCTTGATGCAAACGGTGAAAAGGTTGAATATGACGATGTATGCTATATCAATGACACAGAAATGAAAATTCCCCCACTTACGCAGGCGGAAAGAGATATTTTTTATGAATATGTCAGCAATGCAAAACCCGATGATTATTATTACAATAACGCAATCTACAATATAATTACGGAAGAAGCTAATGTGTATTTCGCAGGTAAAAAGACCGCAGAGCAGACAGCTGAAATCATTCAGAACAGAGTTTCCATTTTAATAAGCGAACAATCCTGATAATAGGTTAGTTCTATACGACAGCTTGGCTGACATTTTGATTTGACATAATTTTGCGACAATTTATTGTGACAGCTTGTTTGACATAATTTCCGACAATTTATTGTGACAGCTTAGTTTGACATAATTTCCGACAGTTTATTGTGACAGCTTTGTTTGACATAAATTTTTGACATCTTGGTTTGACAGAATTAACAACAAAAATATGGAAAAAAATAAGGAGGACATAAAATGAACAAGCTTAATAGAATCCTCACAGGAATTGCAGTTATGACCTTTATGCTTTCCTCTGTATCCTGTTTTCAGTCAAAGCCAATAACTCAGAATGAGGAAATTCACAAAGAAGATACCCTAAAAGATACTAACCAATCAGCTGTAATTGAAAAGCTGACTGAAACCTCTGAGTCTGATACCGAAGATATAGTTCTCACTATGGCTATAGTTTTTCCAAAAGAGGACGAATACCGCTACAAAAAGCCCATAGATGCCTTTAACAAAAGCGATATTGGAGTAACAGTTGAACTGAAAAATTACATTGAATATTACAGCGGCAGTACAGAGGGCGGATATAATCCCGAGGGCTTTAAAACAGCGGATTTTCAGCTGATGCAGGACATTATCAACAGCGATGAAATCGACATTATTTTAAATGCAAGCTTTAAAGAACCATTAAAATATGAAGTTCTGAAAAGCAAAAATGCCTTTGTAGATTTGTACGGCTTTATGGAGTCTGATGCAGAAATCAATACTAACACCTTGAATTCACGTATTCTTGAATTAAACGAAACAAACGGCAGACTTTACGCATTGCCAATCCGATATGGAATTAAAACCCTTTGCGGTAATAGTGATTATGTTGGCGAAAAGCAGAACTGGACAATTGATGAGTTTTTGTCTTATTGGGACAATATGCCGCCCGATGCCACTATAAATGGCAACCGCAGCAGCGAATATGTCTATTATGCGATAGTCAGAGATAATATATCAAGCTTTGTTGACTATGAGAATTGCTCAGTTAATTTTGATTGTGAGGAATTCAGAAAAATGCTTGCTTTTTGCAATAGCTTTGAATACAACAACGGACGGAGAGAGGAACATTCCTCAGATACAGTTAATTTTGCCAATGTGTGTATGATTACGGGTTTTTCTGTGGCTGATGATTATTTCTCAGCAGAAAATAATACAACGGTAGTCGGTTATCCCACATTAAACGGAAATGGTGCATATTTTCATTCGTTAGGTTCAATGTATTCCATAAATGCCAATTCATCTAAGGAAAAACAGGAGGCGGCTTGGAAATTTATCCGTTCATTTGCAACTGTTGAGTCCCTTATGGATAATTATATTGAGGGGCATGAATTCGTTGAAAACGGAAAAAAATATGTTCAATACGACAGCGAACAGGGTTTCCCCATAAATAACGAGGCTTTTGAAATGCAGAAAGCGGATATTTTAAGCGGAAAATATTGCAGTTCGGGAATTGACTTTAACGGAGAGGAATTTCTTGAACAGCCCCCTGCAAGTGAAGATGTGGATGCGCTTGTGAATTATATGAATTCCATTCAGCGTTGGGAGATTATTTCTGATTTTAATTTGCAGAAAATTGTTGAGGAAGAAGTTTTTGAATACTTAGCAGGTGCAATTGATATTGATACCTGCATTGAGCGAATTCAGAACAGAGCTTCAATTTGGATAAGCGAACAATCCTGATAATAGGTTAGTTCTATACGACAGCTTGGTTTGACATTTTGATTTGACACCTTAGTTTGACAAAATTTCCGACAATTTATTGTGACATCTTTGTTTGACATAAATTTTGCGACAGCTTGTATGACATAATCCGACATTTTGATTTGACACCTTTGTTTGACATTAATTTTTTGACAGCTTGTATGACATTTTATTCGACAGCTATGCAGACAATAAAGCGGCTTCGGGGTTATCCCGAAGCCTGACAGAATTATTATATTGTTCCGCAAACTAAAGTTTGCTATAGAATTGATAATTT
>CALFMA010000369.1 GCA_937880065.1 uncultured Ruminococcus sp. | reverse complement strand
TTCTCAATAAGGCTCACATCGGCGAGGTACAGTCCTCAATATGGTCTGAGGAAACAATCCGTATTTGCAGCGAAAACGGCATAACTTTGTTATAATCGGAGGGCAAAATGGATACAGCTTTAATTGTAATTGATATGCAGAATGACTATCTCTACGAAAAGAGAATGCCGAAATTTTCATATAATACGGCAGAACTTACAGCAAATGTAAATAAGCTGATACATAAATACAAGGACAATGGCTGTGACGTAATCTATATACGTCATATTATTCAGAATTTGCCTACAAATCGGCTTTTGTTCGGTTTTTCCATAGCAGGTACTGAGGGTGCGGAGCTTTACAGCGGATTGGATATAGTATCGGATTACTGTTTTGATAAGCTTGTAGGCGATGCACTTACAAATAAAAAGCTTTTGGAGCATATTCAGAAAAAGGGAATTAAGCGGCTTCATTTATGCGGTCTTGACGAATTCGGCTGCGTTACATCAACTGCATTAGGTGCGGCAAAAAGAGGGATAACAGCTGAAATTATCCGCAACGGTACAGCAACTGTTTTCCCTGCGAAAAAGGCTGAAAAAGGAAAAATTCGTCTTGAAAAGGCAGGAATAAAATATATCTGAGAATGGTGAACTGAATGATAAAGGAACTAATGCACGATACGGTTTTTCTTGCCTGCAAATCAGCAGATGCAACGGCTGATGACAGAGAAATTGCGGAAAATCTTCTTGAAACGCTGAAAGCACACAAGGAAAGCTGTGTCGGTATGGCGGCGAATATGATAGGGGAGAGAAAGCGGATAATTGCCTTTGTAGATGAAAAGGAGAATTACACCGTTATGCTCAATCCTGTGATTTTGAAACAGGAAAAGCCCTATGATACGGAGGAATCCTGCTTATCCCTGCTTGGCGGTCCACGTCCCTGTAAGCGGTATAAGGCGATAAAAGTGCAGTATCAGACCGTTGATATGCAGACGAGAATTAAAAGCTATAAAGGCTTTACAGCACAGATTATCCAGCACGAAATTGACCATTGCAATGGTGTGCTGATATAACATCAATCCCTAAAGGCAATGTCCGCAAATCTGATTTGCAGGTGTTGCCTTTTTATACCAATCTCTAAAATGTTAGTAGACAAAGATGATGAGCAAAAATTATGTATGTCAAGGCGGACGACGAAAGCATACTGCCGTATGGTGAGGAGGACAACGACGACATACGACATTTATGCCATTAGATTTGTCTACTGTTGTTTTAGGGATTGGTATCAGATATGTTTCCGTAAAAATCCTTGACAATACCGCTAAAATATGCTATAATAAATGTACCTTGTGGGGCATTAGTACAGTTCGAACTACATCACACCTATAGTGTGAATGTCAATGGTTCGCCCTTATGCTCCACCATATCTTCAAATCCTCGGCAACGGGGATTTTTTCATAATAGGAGGCGACAGCTATGGGTTATAAATCAATTTCAAGTAAAATGAATTCCCTTGCAAAACAAATTCTTACGGAGCAGAATAAAGAACCGTCCTGCGTTCACAAAAATCTCACTCTCCGCAGCCTTGTGATGCTGAAATATATCAATTCCGACAGCGAAGAAATTTTCACACCAATGGCAAAGGCTCTTATAGCATTTTCCAAGCGTCCCGACAGAAAAGGGGATTACGAAAAAGGTCCGGGCAGACATTACTACTGTGCGGTCAACACGGCTATGAAGAAAAACAACCCCATAAACGGCTATTTCCGCAATGGAAAGGGCAAATGCTATAAAAGTGCAAGGGCAATGTTCGAGGAAGATTACACTATGGCACTCACAATGTATGTGGCAGGTTTTCAGCAGAAATCTGCGGAATTCCTCGGCAGAGCAATTCATATGATTTCCGATATGTGCTGTATTCCTCACGTTTCGGGAATGACCTATTTCTCTAATGCCGCCGTTTTCCACAAAAGCTATGAAAATCTTGCTGAGGCTGTTTATCCCGAACTTGTACCCCGTCAGACAGATGTTGAGCTGCCCGATTATTTCGACAAAAAATATCAGCTTGGGGAGTCTATAAACCGCCTTGCCCTTGATACGGCAAAGGGAATAAAGGATATGAGCAATGACCCTGTAAAGGCAATTACTGCCCATTTACAGCGTGCGGAACGTGTTGTTACTGCATTGCTTATAAGATTTATGGAGGATATAACATCCCTTGAAAAAGATGCACATTTTATCACAAATAATTCGGGATGCCGCATTATGCGTGGAACTGCTCCCCTTACTGTAAAAGTTTCGGAAAAGGGAATTCACCTTCACGGAGTTAACCCCTCCCCCGAATCAAGGCTGAATGTAACTGAACGCACATTCTATGCAGCACATCGTCATGACGGTCTTTACACACTTTCCCCTGCCCGTGACAAGGAGGGCAGAGTTCTTGAAGTTTCCGCAGGTAAACTTGTATTGCGAAAATTCGACCCTGTTCATTGCGAACAGCTTTTCAAACTATCTTAAAATAGCTCCACCAACTAAACCTTGCCGTCAAATACTCGGCATAAAGAAAATTTCTCTGCGTCAGAAAAAACTTGAAATGCGAAAGCATTCCTGCATTTTTCTTCCTTGATAAATTTCCTTTCTGCTTTCGTCTTTTTTGGCAAGATATAATTGGTGTCGCAAAAAAAAGGTCTGCCCGAAAGCAGACCTTTTATATGAGTAATTGAATTACTTGATCATCTTAGCAACTTCGTCAGCGAGGTTGTCTTCCTTCTTCTCAACGCCTTCGCCTCTCTCATAACGAACAACGTCAGTTACAGCGATTGTGCCGCCAAGGTTCTTAGCCTCTGCATCAACATAACCCTGAACGCTGAGCTTGTCATCCTTAACGAATGACTGCTCAAGGAGGCAGTTTTCAGAGTAGTACTTGTTGATCTTACCGTTGATGATGCCTTCCTTAACCTTCTCAGGCTTAGATGCCATCTTAGGATCCTCAGCCATCTGAGCGAGCATGATCTCCTTTTCCTTCTCAACAACCTCAGCTGGAACGTCTGCACGGCAGAGATAAGGAGCATTAAGAGCTGCGGACTGCATAGCAACGTCCTTACCGATTGCAGCAACTGCATCAGCATCAAGCTCTGTGTCCATCTTTACGAGAACACCGATGCTGCCGCCGTTGTGGATGTAAGAAGCAAGCTTACCTTCCATTCTAACGAAACGACGGATAACGATATTCTCTCTGATCTTCATACCAGCAAGTTCTGTAAGAACATCGCCGATTGTAGATGTACCGCCGCTGATAACCTCAGCCTTGAGAGCCTCAACGTCAGCAGGATTCTTCTCAATGATTGTATTTGCAACGCCTGCAACAAAGTTCTTGATATCATCTGTGTTTGCAGCGAAGTCTGTTTCTGTGTTTACTTCGAGGAGTACACCAACATTGCCGTTTACAACAGCTGTTACAATACCCTCAGCAGCAGCTCTGCCGCTCTTCTTAGCCTGTGTAGCAAGACCTTTTTCTCTGAGAAATTCGATAGCCTTATCCATATCGCCATCGTTAGCTTCGAGAGCCTTCTTACAGTCCATCATACCAACGCCTGTAGCGCTCATAAGTTCTTTAATCTCTGCAACGGAAACCTTTCCCATTGTTATTACCTCCTGATATTTAATAGTTATATAATCCGCAAAAACCCGAACATAATATTCGGGTTTTTGATTGTATTACTTGAATTATTCAGCCTCTGCCTCGTCAGCAGCAGCTTCTTCTGCGGGAGCTTCAACAGCCTCAGCAGCGTCATCGCCCTGTCTGCCTTCGATAACAGCGTTAGCGATTGTACCGGCAATAAGCTTTACAGCACGGATAGCGTCGTCGTTACCGGGGATAACGTAATCAACTTCATCGGGATCGCAGTTTGTATCAACGATAGCAACGATCGGGATGTTGAGCTTCTTAGCCTCAGCAACAGCAATCTTTTCCTTGCGGGGGTCTACGATAAAGAGAGCTGCAGGGAGCTTCTTCATTGTCTTGATACCGCCGAGGAACTTCTCAAGCTTCTCGATTTCGAGGTTAAGCTTAACAACTTCCTTCTTAGGGAGAAGGTCAAATGTGCCGTCTTCTTCCATTGTGTGGAGCTGCTCTAATCTCTTGATACGAGTCTGGATTGTCTTGAAGTTTGTGAGCATACCGCCGAGCCATCTTGCGTTTACGTAGTGAGCACCTGCACGTGTAGCCTCCTCCTTAACGGAATCTCCAGCCTGCTTCTTTGTACCTACGAAAAGAACTT
>CALFMA010000368.1 GCA_937880065.1 uncultured Ruminococcus sp. | reverse complement strand
AGCAAGCAGGAAGCAATCGGCTCTGTGTTTTACTATCCAGGGCTTGTCAATATCAAGAATTGCCGCACCAACGCTGTAAACATAGCCGTTGCAGGTGTTGACAACGCCGTGATAGAAAATCAGCCAGCCTTTGTCAGTTTCAATTGGAGCAGCTCCGCCGCCGATTTTCAGGCTTTCCCACCAGTTATCGGATTTTCCCATAACATGGCGGTGTTTGCCCCAGTAAACCATATCAGGACTTTCACTTATGAAAATATCGCCGAATGCGGTGTGGCCATTGTCGCATGGACGGGAGAGCATTACAAAATTGCCGTTCAATTTTCGTGGGAAAAGCACGGCATTTCGGTTATAGGGGAGGAATGGGTTTTCAATTCGTGTAAATGTATTGAAATCGGTAGTTTTCGCCATTCCGATTGCCGCACCGTACATATCCTGACACCAGATTGCGTAATAAGTATCTTCAACTTTAATTAATCTCGGGTCATATGCGTAAATCGGCTGAAACGGATTACCGTCCTCGTCGATAAACTTAATTTTTTCTTCACAGAAAGTCCAGTTAAGTGCATCGTCGCTTGTTCCAAAATAAACATGAGGCATACCGTCACGCTGTTCGCCTCTGAAAACTCCAACGAATCTTTGTTCGTAGGGGATTACTGCACTATTGAAAATACGTGCTACATCAGGGAGGGGATTTCGTTCAATTATTGGATTATCGGGATTTCTCCACATTGGAGTCGTACAGCCTTGGGGCTTCTCGCACCATGGCATATTCGGCAGGGGAGGGGAAATGATTTTAATATCAGCCATAATATTTTACCTCCTGATTTAATTAAATTGTAGTGATTAATTATGGTTAATTCTCTATAATTTAAGTATACTATATTTTTTCAATAAAGTCAAGAGATAATATATACCCTTTGAAAAAATATACATATTAAACAAAATCAAACAGATGCAAATGTGCTTGTTTAACAAATAATTTTTGTAGTTTGAAAGTTAGATGAAAATCTATGGATTTTTATATTTAAAAGGTGTATAATTATAGTGAACGAAAAATTCTTTTACTATAAAGGGGGATAATTTATGACGATTTTTGAGATTATAAATAAGCTTTCAAACGGCGGTATGGATGGGCTGTTTTCACAGATATACGGCAAATCCAAAGATGAACTGCTGCGGCAGAGGGCGAGATTTCTGAACTGTACGGAAAATTTCTCTCGCTTGTATCCTCTCCGTGAAGATGTGCGGATTTTTAGCGTGCCTGCAAGTCTTATTTTAGGCGGAGAATTTGCACCATTTCAGCACGGCTGCTGCATTTCAGCGGCTGCAAGTGCTGATATACTGGGATTTGTGGAATATCATGATGAAGAAGTTGTGAGAATTTCATCTGACTTTTTTGATGCAATTGAAATTGATTTAAGTGACTTATCAGATATTGCTGTAAAATACAAGGGATTTGCAGCAGTAGCAGCAGAAATTATTTCAGAATTTGCGGATATGGGAATTTATAGCGGCGGATTTGATGCATATATATCCTCAGATATTCCAGAAATATCGGAATTTGACGTGAATTCTACATTAAATATCCTGATTTGCAATATTATCAATAATTCTGTTGAAAATAAGCTGTCTGAAATTGAAATCGCAAAAATCGGGCATAAATTTTCGGAAAATCATGCTGATTTTCTGCCATACCTTGGCTCTGCAATTGGCGGTGTCGCATTATTTGATATGAAAAATCCCCATGAACCGCAGGTACATAAGCTTAATTTTGATTTTCCCCAATGGGGTTACAGCCTTTGTATGGTGGATTTGGGCGGTGAAAATTCGTTTGAAAAAATAGACAAAGATTTAAAATCCGTTGCAGAAAGTATAGGTGCGGATTATATCGGAAATATTGACGATGAAGCATTTTTTGACGATATATCGCAAATCCGCAAGAAATGCACCAGCCGTGAACTTGCCCATGCTATATGGTTTGTTGAGGAAAACAATCGTTGCCGAATTGAAGCGGAATGCCTTGATAGCGGCAGATTTACGGATTTTCTTGAGATTTTTAATGAGTCGGGCAATGATACTGCGGTGATGTTCCTGAGCAGTTATTCCGCTGATAATGAGGAGAAATTCAAAGCTGCACTTGCAGTTTCAATGAGTCGGAATTATCTCGGCGGAAGCGGTGCAATAAGGCTGTGTAATGGCTATTTACTGGCATTTGTGCCGAATTTTATAGCTAAGGGTTACGCAGAAACCATAGATGAAATTATGGGGGCAGGCTGTACAAAAATTATGGGATTGAGAAAGGAAGCAAACGGGGAACTTTATGTGTAAAAAAAAGATACCGAATGACGGTATATTGCGGTTAATTCCAAAGCAGAAAAAGGGCATTTTCAAGCTGATTTTCAGCCGATTATTTATGATTTTAGTGCTGATTACAATTCAGATTTTTATTATCGGTT
Organism: uncultured Ruminococcus sp.; assembly: GCA_937880065.1. The sequence goes on along the minus strand of CALFMA010000368.1, from coordinate 4,579 downwards.
CTTTGTATATTCGGATGAATGAGGCAACCCCATATTTCAAGGTCTTTTTTGACTTGTTAACCGCTGTGTCAATTATTTGGCTTTTTAATTGTGAAATGGATTCTACTGCAAAGCTGACATGGATGATAATTTTCTTTATTTTTCCTGTTCCCGGAACGATTCTTTTCGTGCTTACCCAGAGGGATTTCGGACATTATGCAATTAAAAAGCGTGTAGAGTCAATTATTTCGGAAACGAAAAATATACTCCCCCAGAATGAAACCGTTATGACTGATGTTCAGCTGACTTGTTCGGGAACTGACGATTTGTGCCGCTATGTAAATCGCACAGGCTGTTTTCCAATTTATACCAACACGGAAACAAGCTTTTTAGCAAGCGGCGAGGAGAAATTTGCGGCTGTTTTAGAGGAACTGGATAAGGCTGAAAAATTTATTTTTATGGAATATTTCATTATTGACGAGGGCTACATGTGGGGAAAAATCCTTGAAAAACTCCGTGATAAGGCGGCACAGGGCGTTGAAGTTCGTGTGATGTACGACGGAATGTGTGAAATGTCTACATTAACTCACGATTACCCAAAGCGTATGGCTGAATTAGGCATAAAATGCAAGGCTTTTGCTCCTATTACGCCGTTTCTTTCAACTTACTACAACTACCGTGACCATAGAAAAATCCTCGTAATTGACGGTAAAACGGCATTTACAGGGGGAATAAATTTTGCGGATGAGTATATAAACCGCCGTGAGCGATTCGGGCATTGGAAGGATTCCGCAGTAATGCTGAAAGGGGAGGCTGTACGTAGTTTTACTCTGATGTTTTTGCAGATGTGGAATATTTCGGAAAAAGAGCCTGAGTGGGATAAATGGCTTGAACCCGTGAATTTGCCTAAATGCGGCGGATTTGTAATGCCCTATGCCGATTGTCCACTTGACGACGACAAGGTGGGGGAGAACGTCTATATTGACATTCTCAACCGTGCCACAAGCTATGTTCACATTATGACTCCCTATCTGATAATTGACGGAGAACTGAAAAATGCTATAAAATATGCGGCACAGAGGGGAATTGACGTGAAAATAATTCTCCCCGGAATTCCCGATAAAAAAATGGCATTTGCCCTTGCAAAGACCCATTATAAGGAACTCACAAAGGCAGGTGTAAAGCTTTATGAGTATACACCCGGATTTGTCCATTCAAAGATTTTTGTAAGCGATGATGAAAAGGCTGTTGTGGGAACGATAAATCTCGATTATCGCAGCTTATACCACCATTTTGAGTGTGCGGCGTATATGTACAGGACATCCTGCATTTCTGAGATTGAAGCGGATTTTTCTGCAACTCTTGAAAAATGCCGTGAAGTGACGCCTGAAACTATCAAAAAAGAAAAGGTTTTCTATAAAATTTCGGGGCAGATTCTGAAATTTGTAGCACCGTTATTTTAGGAATTTTGTGGGGTGACTTATGTTCGGAGCAATTTTCGGCGATATTATCGGCTCATATTACGAAGTACATTGCACTAAGGATTACAATTTTCCCTTGCACAGGGAAAGCACTTTTACTGATGACAGCGTTATGACTGCGGCGGTATGCAAGGCAATTCTGCTCAATGACGCTGATATTACAAAATGGCAGATTAAGCAGCGTGGGCAGGAGTATGCCGCACAGTACAGGCAGTATTACTCATATTTTCCTCACGCCGGCTATGGGCAGATGTTTATTAAATGGGCGGCAGACCGTGGAAATACCGCTAAACAGCGAAGTTACGGCAATGGTGCGGCAATGCGTGCCGTGCCTATAGGATATGCCTACGACAGCCTTGAACAAGTGGCTGTTCAGGCGAAAGCAAGCTGTCTGTATACTCACAATTGCCGTGAAGCTATCCGAGGAACACAGGCGGTGGCAAGTGCTGTTTTTATGGCAAATCACGGTGAATCCAAAGATGCAATCCGCAATTATCTGAGCCGCAAATTCAGACTTGACCTTGATTATTCAATTGCGGATATTAAAGTGGGATACAGTTTTGACAGCAGTACAAATTATACCGTTCCACCTGCAATTGTGGCATTTCTTGATTCTGTGGATTATGAAAGTGCGGTGAGAAATGCAGTTTCGCTTGGCGGTGATGCTGATACAATGGCGTGTATTGCAGGGGGAATTGCCGAGGCATTTTACGGTGAAATTCCCGAAGAATTTAAGAATTTCTGCTATAGCCGTCTTGATTATTCCATAAAAAGCGTAGCAATTGAATTTTGCCAAAAATACAAAATTTCGCTGTATAAATAATACCAATCCCTCCGATTTTTCGGGGGGATTTTTGCATAGAAAAAAGAGCTCCCGAAGGAACTCTCTTTTCCGTATATCATTATATTTAAGGAACGGGCAATGTTAATTACTGCACGGATTCTGGAAGTGCTGTTAATATACGTGCGTCAAATTTCTGAATAGCAATTGCGTCAGCAGCTGTAATTCCGTCACCCTTGTTTGATACGTCTGCATTTGCCATACCCTGCTTTGAAAGTGTGTACTTGTCGCTGTTGCTCATGTACTGGAAAATTGCAGCAGCGTCTGCAATTGTAACTTTACCGTCACAGTTTGCATCACCTGCAAGACCTGTTGAAGGAGTTACGGGAGTTGTTGTAGGTGCTGATGTAGGAGCCGTTGTGGGCTGTGTGCTTGTGGGAGGTGTAATAACAACGCCTGATGAGATTTTCTCGTTATCCATACATCCACCGTCTGTGTTGAATGTTGCTGAAAGTGAATTAAAGAGTGTTTCGCCTGTTGCTTCTGTGAGGATATATTTGCCTGATGCAACATAGCTGATTGAAGAATCCATTTCAAAGCCTGCATATTTACAGCTTGAAGAAACCTTTTCTGTTCTGCTTGAAACAACATTTGCCTGCTGGTCGCCCTTTACGTTGATATAAGCGTCATTAAAGCTCTTTACAACACCGCCTGACTTAACTGTTACAGGGTCTTTACTGTCTTTCATTACGTTGTATTCAGAGAAAATATATGCGTTTGCTCTGGGGTTCTGACAGTAGCTTGTCTGTCCGTCAAATACGTTGTTGTACATATGAATGTCAGCCTGACGAGCAAGAGGTCCTCTTGATTCGCAGTTTTTCCAGTAGTTGTGGTGATATGTGAGATGATACTGATAGTTGGAGTCAGATGCACCTACAAGATTTGTCTTGTGGTAGCCCTCGTAGTAGCAGTAGCTGTTTGTGAAGTACTGTCCACGCTTGAAGTCACAAGCACCGTCACCCTCTGCCTTATCGGATTCAGCAGGATTTGAAACGTGGGGAACGTAGAATTCGCAGTTGTGAATCCAGCATCTTTCAACGGGAGCTGTAAGAGCATCGCCCTCCTGAACACCTTCCATACCGATGCAGTCCTCAGGAACATTTCTGAAAGCAATATTTCTTACTTCAAAGGATTTACCGAACTGAGGGTCAGCTGATGTTGCCATAAAGTGAATTCCCCAGCCGTTAATTTCAGCGTCATTTCCGACACCCTCAATTGTTACGTCCTTACCGGCACTCATTCTTGCCATAAAGCCGTTATCGCCAACAGAACCGCCGTAGTTTACAGAGTCATATTCAGTTACACCCTTAGGAGCAGATACGCTGCCGATAATACGGATTACAAGGGGAGTGCCGTCCTCAGCGAGCTTTTTGATAATACCGCTGTTGGAGTTAGCAGTACCGCCCTTGGAAGTTTTGCCGCCGCCGACATCCTGACCGCCAGAGTTGAGGATATTACCGATACCTGTTACAGATGTACCGTCCTTGGAAGTAATTGTAACTGTGTCTTTATTGTCATCTGTGATGTACAGAATTTTTGCATTAGCCTTGATTGTACCGCCGTCTGTGTAAGCACCTACGCCCTCATCATAGTTGAAGTGAGCATAGCCTGAACGGTCCTGAGCACCTACAACGATACCGGGTTGTGAAACCTTGCCCTTTGATGTTTCAAGTGTGATTGTGTATTCGCCGGGAGTAAGTCCGAGGAGGTCTACACGTACACCCTCAGCTACATCTCTAACGAGATATTTGAAGTCGTCACCCTCAAGCTTGCCGTTTGAAGCACCTGAGTATGATACACCTGTAACTGATGCGTCATTGAGTCCTGAGCATACAAGGTAAGCCATTTCATTCCAGCCCCCTGCATATTCTACCTTAATATCGCCTGAGGGAACGCTTGCATTTGGAACTGTTACAATTGTTGTAACAACAGGCTTTGTTGTATTCTGAGGAGCAGTTGTCTGAACAGGCTGTGAGGGACTTGCAGTTGTCGAGGATGAGCCTGCTGAACCGCCGAATACCATATAGAAAAGATTTGTTGAATCGCCCTTAGTAATTGTATGTTCACCTGCACTAAGGTCAACAGTTACAATACCATTGTTTGCACTATACTTTGTGCCGTCAACCTTGATTGCAGCAGATGCGTCACCAAGAACAAGTGTAAGTTTTCCTGCTGAACCTGCATTGAAAGAAATGCTTGTTGCGGTTTCTATTTTAAGGCACTGTGTCAGAGTTTTTCCGTCATATGTAACTGTTCCCTTGCTTGAAGAAAGGTTACC
>CALFMA010000367.1 GCA_937880065.1 uncultured Ruminococcus sp. | reverse complement strand
ATGAAATTTCTACCGCATCCTCGGGGATGAATTTCGGCTCGGTGGTCATAATTGTTCTGCCTGCGGATGACTGCGGCATTTCGTCGGTCGCGCGTTCTCGGCGTTGTTCATCTGCAATATTTGGCAGTACCATGGATTCCATAAACTTTTTGATAAATGTTGATTTTCCTGTGCGGACAGGGCCGACAACGCCGATATAAATATCTCCCCCTGTACGCTGTGCAATGCTTGTGTAAATATCTTTAGTCATATTCTGCTCCTTTATTCTTTAATGGGTATAAGCAGCATTCTGCCGTTTTCGAGGGTTGTATCGAAGAGGTCATTTTCCTCCATAATCGCCTCAACTTCGGTGCTGAATCGCTTTGCAATATCCCAGATATTTTCCTTATCCGTGCCGAAATAAAGCTTCACAGCATAGTCGCCGTCACGCTGTTTCTTTGCGGAATCATCAACGGAAAGGGCGGTAAGTGCGTTGAATCCCGATGAATCCGAAAGGGTAATATTTACCGAAATATCAGCTCTTGCGGTGAGAACTCCCGTGTCGGAGATATTGTAGGATACCGATATATCGCTGATTTCAGCCGATGCTGCTCCTTTTGTCATATCGTCGCCGATGCTGACGGTTTCCTCAAATGCTTCGTCACGGTCGGGCATTGTAATAGCTCCGCTGCTGTCAGCTGCCGCCATAGAATAGGTGAGCATACCTGAAATAATCACGGATTTTCCGTCATTTCCCACTCTTGTATTGATATTTTTCGGTGAACACCACATTGAAAAAATCCTTGCAGGAACGTCATCTCCATGTGCAAGCTGTGCAGTATGCCTAAGATTTTCTGCATAAATTACAGGGGGATTATTTGTGCGGATTTCCGAAAATTCCGACTCGCAGGGATAAATTGTCGAATATGCGTCACATACTGCCATAACCTCGGATATTTTCACACAGCGGCACACAATCTTTATTTCAGGCTCAATTTTCAAGGTGCGGTTTTCGCCGTTTTTATCAGCTATAAGGGTAATATTACAGCCTGTGGTCTTGGCGGAAACATTGCAGATAAAGGCTTCGTCAATGCCCTCCATATCCACAATCTGGCTGAATGGCAGGGTTAATTCAAGGGGTTCGGGAGCAGCTTCTGCGGCATATAAAATTTTGAGAAAAATCTCACCCTTGGCAAGAAGTTTACCCGAAATGATTTTCTTTTCGATTGGGGAAATCCTCGTATCACAGCGGATTATGCTGATTACAGGGGGCTGAGTTGAGGGGATTTCCATTTCCTCAGAAAGCTGAATTGTCTTATCTCCGCAGATTTTCTGTGAAATATACTTCATCGGGGATTTTTTCAGCTGAATATTCATACCTGTGGCATCACAGATGATTTCCTGCTTTTTTTCGCCAATTACGGTAATTTTCACCGATACCGCACCACGGACATCAAGACGGCGTTTATTCACCGCACGGAAGTTCACGTGGTCAGCCTTGGGAGTGATAAGCACATCGGGGCAATCTGGAGATTTCCCCAGTTCTACGGACTTTGTGTAGGTCTGCTTCTGGCTTATGCATTGGAGAGCAGAATTGTTTTCGCCGCAGTAGATAAGGCGGATTTCACAGCTAAGCTCATAGGAAAGAGTGCTGCCGTTAATGGAATAGTCAACGACTGTCGGGATAATTTCGCACCGCACAAGACGGAAAATATCGGGGAAGTAGTCGGGGAGAATGTAGTCAAGCTCCACCCCCTGCTCCTGCAAGCCGTTGTAAATGATTTCCTCCGTTGGGATTGTTTCTCTGCTGATTTTTAAAGTCATAATTAACCTCCTTAAAAGCTTTGTACCATTATATTCACTTAGTCAGAGATTAATGCTTATTTTTGCATAAAGCTGTTAGCCTTTAGCCGTTAGCCATTAGCTGGCGGCTAATACGTACCTACGCAATTGCCTATGTTCCGTGATTGTATGCAGGTACGAACACAATAAAAGTAAAGACTAATTTAAGGGCATCTCTAAAAACCCCTTTTGAGAAAAAGCAGA
>CALFMA010000366.1 GCA_937880065.1 uncultured Ruminococcus sp. | reverse complement strand
CCAGGGGAATGCTCTGTGCCATGAGAAGAAAGCCTTTGCCAACAGCGGAGGAAATCTGCGAAAAAGCACGTCGTATAGCCGTTTTAGAAGATGTTATGAATCAGACTAACATCGGTGCGGTAATCCGTTCAGCGGCGGCTTTGAAAATTGATGCGGTGCTTCTCACTCATCCAAGCAGCGACCCGCTTTATCGCCGTGCAATCCGTGTGAGTATGGGAACTGTTTTCGGTATGCCGTGGACTTACATTGAGGGAGATTCCCCCGAATATGTGGAAAAGCTGCGAAAAATGAGCTTTACTACGGCGGCTATGGCACTTCACAGCAATACCGTTGACATTGACAATGAGGCATTGAAAAAAGCCGATAAACTGGCTATAATCCTCGGAACTGAGGGTGAGGGGCTGAAAGACAGCACCATTGAAGCCTGCGATTACACGGTGAAAATCCCTATGGCTGAGGGAGTAGATTCTCTCCATGTGGCAGCGGCAAGCGCTGTGGCATTCTGGGAAATCACAAGATAATACTAACTTTTCCGCATAAAACGAAAACCGCCCGTAAGGCCGGTACTAATATAGAAGTTTTTGAACAACTATTATGTAAAGACCTATACAGCGGGCTATAAAACAGAACAGGTGGATACTTTAAATGAGGTATCCGCCTGTTTTCTATATCTATTTTCATTCAATGCTATCAAGAGTAAGTTCTTCCTCTGCTGTCATCCTTGCAATTATACAAAGTAACTGATTGTCTGAACTTTTTAAACTTTTCTTATCCGTATTACCATTTAGAATATCATACAAAAGACAGAATCTACAAGAAATCACATAAATAAAATCGAAAGACTTGTCTATTTCAGAATGCAACTCTTTTACCCAATCTATTAAGTGATCCTCGGCATAGCTTGTTGGGATTTCAGGGAGTAAAACAGCCAAACCGATTTTTGCATAATCCGCCTTATACTGGTCAGCTTTCTTGCACTTCTTTAATATCGCATTTTGAAAACACGATTTTTCAGAATCTACTGTTCCCGACCTACTAATTGACTTTTTTCCATAGATAATATTAATATCATAGCCACAGTTTATGATCTTATCTAAGTCTTTGGTAAGCTTCTCACTTGAAGTTTCATCAAATTCAGCTAACACCCTATTAGCTTTCATATCATTTTCTTGTACGGCTGCTGTAACTTCTATTCCAACCTTATTGGTTTTATCCTGAAGATCCGGCTTGTCTCCATGCTCCATTTGTTCATAGACACCAGGAAAAAGATATCGTAATGTAGCAAGAACCCTATACTCTTGTGATACTTTTACAAGCTCATGCAAAATTGCCACGTTATATTTTTTATTCTTTACCAATTCAGTATTGATATTCATTAAACTGTACCCCCATTTCAAGTTAGCATAATACGTCGAAGTCAGACTAAACGCTATAAAAACCATTCTCATCATGCTCGCCAAAGCAGCTATGGCAAGTATAAGTCTCTGAGATCTCGCTTATTCCATTGGCTGTCAGTTTCAGCTCCCTTGTAATAAACGGAAATATCCTGCAATGACTTATCATCAGCAAGCTCACTTGAGGATGCTCACGAATGACCTTATTGATGAGGTTGCTGATATGACGTGCATTTACGAAGTCGAGGTTGTTGAGCGGTTCGTCGATGATGAACAGGTCTGCATCTGAGCGAGTGGCTATAACAGAGAACACTTGTAGTAGCCTTTGCTCACCGCCGCTGAATTTTTCTGGTCTGGATTTAGCATCGAATATCCTGCTGTTATCTCCTCGGCGTGGCAGCCATTCGTCAATCAGGTCATTGACCTCTGAATAGCTCATATCATTGCCTGCGTGGGTTTTTCCACTGTTGCTGATAACGTCTCTGACCTGTATGCGTCCCATTTCAGAGTACTCGTCCTTTTGGGGAATATAGGCAATGCTGGAACGAAATCGCTGTAATTCGTCATCACTTAATGAGAGAATATCACCGAATGTATGGTGTGTGATCCTACCTTCGATTTTCTTTCCATCGGTTTCTAACCGCATAATGCTTTTCAGTATGGAACTCTTTCCGATGCCGTTTTCTCCGGATAATAAGACCGCTTCACCCTGCCCTATGTCAAATGAAACATTCTGCATCAAAGTGCGTTGTTTCAGCTTTATCGACAGGTTATCTATACTAAGGATATTCCCCATAACTACTTCCTCCAGAGTCGCTTATTTGATATGTTTGAAGCTATAAGCAAAGTAATGATCTCAATAAATGGTATCAACAGCAGTATCAGTAATTTCACAGCAGTGAAATTAACAAACAGAAATACAATACACGAAAAAGCAAACGATGCGATAATTGCTATTATCCCTGCAACACGGACAAGTCTGTAAAATGCTGTGTTCAGTTGCTTTCTATTAAAGCCCAGCATCATCAATCGCCTGAAATTGCTTGAAACAGATTTGGTCAGCATAACAGTTAATGCGACCGTTGCCACAATCGAGACTACGCTCAAAACCGCTAAATACAGGATAATGCTTCGGAGCGATGATATTATTTCATCATCACGATAAACAATATTCTCAGGCGACCCTATCGCTGACAAATCATTGATCGAATCTTTTGTAAATACGATACTGCTATGCGTGATATTTTCGATGTACCGTTCGTCATAGCCCATAATGATGATCCCGTCACTATGATTCATATCGTTCGTCGCCCTGATACTTACCGCTTCGGGAAGGAACTGCTCAATGGTATACTCACAGCTCTCACCGTTGATAATGTGCTTTGAATAGAGCTTATCGCCAATATGTAGATTATTGGATTTGGCTATATTCTCAGATACAGCCACACCGTTGGTGCTGAGTGACTCTGCATTCCAAGAGACCATATCTGTATACAGCGAATCTTTTGACTGCATAACAATATCTGCGTTCAAACTGGTATTTGCATCGACAGACAAAGTGAATTCAATCCCAGCATTGAACTGGTAATAATCATCTTTCCGAACCGTATCCTGCATCGTTACCGAATAATCGTAGTCTGAGTGCAGCAGAGAATTCAACCGGATAGCATCTTTATTTATGGAAAGTATCAATATAAGCATAAGAAAAAAACAGATCAGAGTGAATGACAATGCTGTGATGATCGTCTTTCTTGGCTCTGCGTGTAGAGCTATACGATTTCTCATTGTGTTATCACCTGACCTCTTTTTATATTATTTCTTCGCCTTGGCTTTTTCTTTTTTGGTGATGCTTTTTATCATGGAGTTATTCATCGAGAGACTAATTATCTCTGCCACAAGCACTGCCGCAGGAATGAAGGCGATCTCAATACCGATAGCACTCTTGGGAATATACATAGCTGAAGTATTCAGTTTAAGGAACATTATAACCCCATAAGCGACAGCAAAACAGAGCAACTCGCAAATGAAAGATTTGGTGTAGTATGGCTTGACGTTCTGTCCCTTGGGGATACAGTGCTTGGTGAAATAGCCCTTTTCACTGCCACGCTTTGCCATGACTACATTGAAAGCAATTATCAAAACGGCTGACAGGGCTGTTCCGATCCATATCATCAGAGGACTGACCTTCTTATCAAGGCTGTTTTCTCTGACACGGAAATCTGTGATCTCATTTGCATATCCTGATTCCATGATAGCATCATAATGCACCTGATACTGCTCGTCACTGTCAAAGCGGTCACGATCTTTTAGTCTGCCAAGCGGTCTGTAATCCTTGGTCAGATAAGCCTGACAAGTGTTATAGTCATTTGCAGAGATATACATTTGCGAATAGCCGTTGTTCTGGGAATTTTGAACGATAGCATCTTTCTGCTTGGTGCTGATCTGTGCAAGGATAGCTCCGTTTTCGTAAATGCTGTTCGTTTCATAGATAGCGTAAATCTTGTACTCTGCGATGGTATTACCAATAGAGAATGAGACCGTATCGCCTATATCTGACGCAGTATCCTTACAAAATTGCCAGTCCACAAGAATCGGATTATCAAAATCTGAATCCGACTTCTTGATAAGTCGCTTGTCATTATACATCGTAATATCGACATTCTCAAAGTGGTCACTCAGCAGAACTGTTGTTGTTTTCGACTTGCCGCCTGCATTTACAGCGGTTTTAGTCAGGAAAAACGTGAACACCTTGTCGATTCCATTACTTCCGGGAAGTTCGCTAATCTGCTCAAAAGACGGCTCAGGAGCGATAAAGTCCATACTTGTGTTCTTATATACGCTTTGTGAATTGTAGTTATCAGCTATCTGAGAGATAAACGGGAATACGAACAACAGTCCGGCTACTACAGCAATGACAGCACTCAGGATTATTGATAATAAGGCTCTGTGCCTGATCCAATAGCCTGTCATTATTCTTCCTCCGTCTTATCTTCTTTTTTCTCTACAAATATCAGTGTGCTCTGCTTATCATAGGAAGAATCGACATTATCATCGAATACAAGTGTCATCGGAATTTCACCAACTGCATTCGGGACAAACTGGATAACACATTCCTGATCGACCGCTGTTTCAGAAGCGTTAGCTGTAAATTCGTATGTAGTAACATTATTTACCGCATCGAAGTTTGGCGTGATGATCTGACCGTCCATGTACTTAGCATCAACATTATCTATGCTTGGAATAGTCAGAACCACCTTGACCTGCGAGAGCTTGTCCTTATTTGAAGTAACTTTGAACTTTACCTTCATATATACGGTATCACCGATCTCATATTCCTTAGTACCATCGCCGTAACTATGACCTTTATCAGCACTATAGAAGAAATCAGAAGCGGCTGAGTAAGTAGTTTCCCCACAACCTGTAAGGGAACCCATAGTAAGAACAGTAACAAGCAGAGCGGAAAGGGCTCTTTTAATTCTTTTCATCTTATATACTCCTTTTCTCAATGTTGATATTGCCTATAATTGGTCAGAGGATCATATCCTGCATACCAACCGCCACTTCTCCGTCAAAGGTAAAGACAACAGCTAAACCATGCTCCAAGTCATAGCGGTATTTACACATCATAGCGATTCGAGGATTTTTCTTATCTCGCTTAACAAACAGGCATTCAGGTTTGATATAGCTGAATATATTGTCTTTTTTAGTGTTTTCCTCGTCGCTCATGACCTGTTCTCGGCAGTATTTCTCTACGATACTCCTTGATTTTTCAATCCATTCTGTGTGAGATCTAAAATTCTTTAAGGCTTGAATTTGGGCTTTTGTTACTTCTTCGCCTTCGTAGCAGTCATACTCAACAGGCAGCGTAAACTTTCTTCCCCAGATAGTTGTCTCTAATGACTCAATCAAAATCAGACACTCCTTCCTGACCTATCATAGCTTTACACTCACCTACTCCGCCAAGATGTCCAAATCCACCGTTCACTTC
>CALFMA010000365.1 GCA_937880065.1 uncultured Ruminococcus sp. | reverse complement strand
TAAATCAGCAGCAGGAAACTCCACGAAAAGGTTATTCCGTCAATCGCCACGAAAAAGAAATAGATTACCAGCGTAAGCCCGAAATTTATACAGGCTGACACTTCCTTTGAAATCATAAACAGATATTTAGGCACGTTGATATTCTTGATTATCTCCGCATTCTGCATAAGTGCGTGCATACCGCCGATTGTAGCATCTTTGTAAAAGGAGAAAATGAGGTTTCCCAAAAACAGATAGATGATATAATGCTCCATATCACTTCCGAAAAATCTCGAAAATACAACCGCCATAACCGCAAGCTGCATAAGGGGTGACAGTACACTCCAGAACATACCCAAAACTGTACGCTTATATTTCTTCTTAAAATCACGTTTTACCAGTTCCGAAAAAAGGAACTGATATTTTTTTACCTGATGAATTTTTTCTTTTATACTTTCTAACATTCTCTGCTCCTTAACTTTTATTTTCTCGGACAGAACGGAGATTTTTCAGCGCATCTTCCGATTTATCAGATTTTTCGTAAATATCCATATCAATAAGACGCAGGGAACGATATTGCGGGTCATCGGGATAATCCGCATTGTTTTTATTGCGGCGGTAAACTCCTGAAATTCTGAAACCTATTTCAAGCTTTCCGTCAGAACCTATATACTCCGCAGGTACGTCAAAAATGAAATGTTTCTTTTTAGTGTCGGTGATTTCAGCATTGCAGACAGTTCTGCCGTTTGCAAGAACTTTCACGCTGAGTTTTTGCTGTTTTCCTTCAAGAAGCGGCTCATAGTAAAGCTGCATTGAAAATCCCTTATCCCACTTAGGCACAAAAAATCTGAGAAAGGCTTTTTTTCGGACAATCCAGCGTCCCTCAAACGTGGGCATTTCAACGCTGTAAACCTCAACTTCGGGATACCTCGCAAGGCTTACCGTAGTATTAATCGGCATCTGATAAAGCTTTTTCACATCATTTTTTGCCGCCGAAAGATATTCCAGAAAGCGTTTGCAGAAATCTCCGTTATAGTAGAAAAATGCGTCACGTTTTTCCTTTTCATCGGGTTTCAGCTTAAAGCCTGTATTGTGGTAATCCTCCAGCTTATCCACACACTGTTCAACGGTATCAACAACATTGAAAATATACTTCCTCTTTGAGCCGTATGGGTCTGCAAGGTCAGTTTTATGACCGTATTTTATGCAGTCCTCGCCGTCGGGAATATTGAGGAATATCGAGGGTTTGTGCTGAAACCACATTTCAAAGCACATTGAGGAATAGTCCGTAATGAGAATTGCCGAACTCTTTTTTGCATCGGCAATTTCTTCTTCTTTAAGGATTTTTACGCCCTCAAGAAGTCCGCTTCCGCAAGCCTGTAAAACGCTGTGATGAAGTGCAACTTTCAACGTATAACCGTTTTCCTCAACGAATTTTTTAAATCGGGGATTTTCAAGAAGTCCCTGTATTGCCTTTATATAAACCGATTCTTTAAGCTCCGATTCCTCCATATAGGCGAGATAACGGCGGTGGGTGATATATATGAAAATTGACTTTTCGGAAATGGCATTGTCAGCACTCAGCAAATCCCAGCGGAAAAGTCCGTTTTTAATGAGATTTTTTTCCTCATAACAGCCACGTTCCATAAAAATCCGCTTTTCAAAATCGTTGGAAATCATAAGCTTATCAAAGAGAAAAGAGCTGTATGACTCCTGCGAAATGAAATCGTCCTTAAAAAAAGTTATGCCGTGCTGAGTGAAAATGGAAAAAACATAGGGACTGCGTTTTACAGCCTCTGTTATTCCAAGACGCAGAGAATGAAGCACCTGAAATCCACCGCATATGAATTTCACCGTTTTGAAAAGTTCTTTCAGCACAAGTGCGAATTCTCTGATATTTTCGGGAGAATAAGCAATGATGTTTTCGCCGTATTCCGCCTTTATTTTCTCATAATCCGCACACTTTTCATTGATTATATAATATGGCTCAAACTGCTCTCTGCCGTTTTCGTAAATATACTTGAACAACTCAAATTCGTCCTGCGGAGATGTATCCTCCTCTATAATAAAGTCACAGCAGATAACCTTATTCCTCTGCGTTTCAAGCTGCATTGCCATTGCATAGTCGTGGGCGATAAAACGTCTGAAAATACTGTCAGTTATTTTGCTCAGCATTGTCAATTTCCTTTCTATTGCACCGCCAATTATACCTTGCAAAAAAACAAAAGCAAAAAAATTTTATTTGTTCGACGGCAAGGTTCAATCGGTTGAGCAATAAATCATTTACCATTATTATCTTCAATATTATAGCATATATGTGAACTTATGTCAATATTCATACATATTGAATCATTCTTTTCAAATGATAAGGCAGCCTCCACAATAGGGACTTATACGCAAAAAAGGACGGCAGAATAATCCACCGCCCATATAATTATAGTGCCTCGCACATCCGCAAACTAAAGTTTGCTCCGTGCGGATCGGCAAATAGCAAACGCCAAAAGATTTTGTCGTTTGCTATAACTGAAATATCAGTCCTTGATTTTGCCTTTCGCTTTAAGCTTTTCATACTCGGCAAGCATTTCAGCATCTTCCGCTGCCTGCTCCTCTCTTGCCTTTTCAAGGTCAGCTTCGGTAAATACTTTGTTATCCTCGTCGTTATCATTGAAAAGGGTACTTCCCGAGAACACCATTTCCGATGCCCTGTCGCCGTAACAGTCTATTTCAAGCTGACTGCGGTCACGTAAAAATTTCATCATTGCAAATAGAACTGAAAATCCTATCGCACTTGTGATAATACTGAAATAAACTCGTACACCGTAAAGGTTGCCCACCATACCTGCAACTATAAGAGTAAAACATGCTCCTATGACAATTTCCCATTTCACATTATCGGGGTCAAGCTGTAAAAATGCAAATGCCGCAAATCCCGATACAGCAGCGTGTACAATTGCAAGAGCCAATGAATGGGGCTGATACGCTTCAATTCGGTATGCATTAAGTTCCAGAAACATCATTATTACTTCAAGGAATATGTAAATCGTAAAGCTTATTTTCAGCAGCCGCCTTAAACGTATGCTCTTTATAAAAAGCCAGTCAGCATAAAGCAGCAGACCAAATCCTGCAAACTCCGCAGCATATGCCACAGCTTCAAGCAATCTTGAAAAAAAGCTTTCGGGATTGTATGTTTTATAATACAACAGACATATCAGACCAAAGGCAACAAAAAGCAGATTACCTATAAGTCCGAAAAATATGCCCTTAGTCAGTTTTTCCTGCTGCATAAGCCCTCCTTAGCTGTTGAGAGCCTTATGACCAATGTCCTTGCGGTAATGAGCACCCTCGAAGCTGATGCCCTCAACGCCCTTGTAAGCAATGTCAAGAGCCTCACGGAGGTCATTGCCCTTTGCAGTTACACCGATAACTCTGCCGCCATTGGTGAGGAATTCGCCATTGTCGGAAAGCTTAGTTCCTGCGTGATATACAAAGCAGTTTTCAACCTGTCCCATATCGTCAAAGCCGTTCATTACAATGCCCTTGGGGTAGCTTTCGGGATAGCCGCCGCTTGCCATAACTACGCATGCACAAGCACCATTGTGCCACTTTACATCAACCTTGTCAAGTTCGTGGTTGTAAATAGCCTCGAAAATTTCATAAAGGTCAGCGTCAAGCATAGGAAGAACAACCTGTGTTTCAGGGTCACCAAATCGGCAGTTGTACTCGATAACCTTTGGTCCCTTTGGAGTAATCATAAGTCCGAAGTAGAGACAACCCTCGAATGTGCGTCCCTCGGAGTTCATAGCGTTCATTGTGGGAATGAAAATCTTCTCCATGCACTCCTTTGCAAGTTCCTCTGTATAGCAAGGATTGGGAGAAATTGTACCCATACCGCCTGTGTTGAGTCCCTTGTCGCCGTCCAATGCACGCTTGTGGTCCATTGAGGAAATCATAGGAATCATTGTCTTTCCGTCTGTGAATGAGAGAACTGAAACCTCAGGTCCTGTGAGATATTCTTCAATAACAATTCTTGCGGAACTCTTGCCGAATTTCAAATCGTCAATCATATCGTGGACAGCCTGTACAGCTTCTTCCTCGTTCTGAGCGATAATAACGCCCTTTCCGAGAGCAAGTCCGTCAGCCTTGATAACTGCTGGATAGCTGTTCTGCTCTTTGAGATATGCAATAGCCTTGTCAGACTCTGTGAATACCTCATAGAAAGCTGTGGGGATATTGTACTTCTTCATAAGTTCCTTTGAGAATACCTTTGAACCCTCGATAATAGCAGCATTTGCCTTTGGACCAAATGTCATAAAGCCCTCAGCCTGCAATGCATCTACCATTCCGAGAACAAGGGGGTCATCGGGAGCAACTACTACCATATCGGGTTTAAGCTCCTTAGCAAGAGCAACTACGCCCTCAATATCGGTTGCACCTACGTTGAAGCACTCCGCATATTTAGATATACCGCCATTGCCTGGGGTACAGTAAATCTTGTCTACCTGCTTGCTCTCTGCAAGCTTCATAATAATTGCGTGTTCACGACCGCCGCCGCCAATTACAAGTACATTCTTCATTGGTTTTTCCTCCTTTTGGGGTTATTTTATAACAAAATCATATTCTAATATAACTTCAAAATCAGCAGATGCAAAACCTGAACCGTCTTCATTACCAACACAAATTAAAATGCTGTAAATTACTCCGTCTTTATCAAAGGCATATTTTGTTCTCCCTCGTATTTCGTCTATGTTGCAATATCCGTCATAGCCAAGGATTTGCACTTCTTCAATTTCAGCGTCCCATTCGGCTTTGACATATTCTTCGGCTGATTTATATTCTGAATCAGGTATAGCTTCAACGGTAAGGCGAGAGTTCAACATTGCTTTTTTAAAAATTTCATAATAAACTATACCTACACTATTATCATTTGCATAACTGATATTCAAATAATCAAGATAATCAGGGAATTTTACTGAGAAATAATCGCACTCATACTCGGTTTTTCTCGGCTCTTCTGCCTCTCCGATAAACTCTGCACTTTCGATTATTTCAAGAGCAAGCTCACGCACAAGTTCTTCGTTTTCCTTGACAGGGTGTTCTGCCCATACAGAAAATCCACTAAGTCTATCGCCTTCTTTATAAGCCGCAAATAACGAATTTTGTACGTTATCGCTGTCAATATAGGTAATTGCTACTACTTCATAATCACCGCAATTTATAATTTCCTGAGAATAATTTTCATAATATTCAGAATTGTCATTACAAAGATCTATATAGACATCTCTGCTTATTCTATATGCAATGTACTGATAATCAATTGTAAATTCTGTGTCATTGTTATATAAATATGTATCTGTTTTATCTTCAATTTCTTTAAAATCACTTCTTACTTTATATCTGATGTCGTTCAGTTCAACCGTTTCATAGCTTGAAGCCTCTTTCAGATTACCGTCCTTGTCAAGGTCTGAACAGCCTGTGAATGTGCATACAGCCATAGATAAAGCCGTAAATGCGGATAAAAATTTCTTAGTCATAATAAAATTCCCCTTTTTAATAACAATCCCTTTATTTTATTTTTATGCAATCTATCAGCTTTTCAAAATCGGCTTCTACCTGTTCTTGACCGTCCAAATCAACAACAACAATTGAAATGCTGTAAATAACTCCGTCTTTTTCAAATGCATAGTGTGTATTTTTACGAATGGGATAACCGTCAAAAGCATCTCTTTCATATATCGCACAATAACCATCATATCCGAGTATTTCTGTTTCAGATACTTCTTCAATCATTTTATGCTCAACATCTGATTCTTCATTTATAAATTCATCACAGGTATCTTTGAGATATTCCTCTGCCGATGTATATTCCGAATCAGTTAATGCTTTTATTGTAATACCACTCATATATTGAGCAAGATTCTCGTTGCAGCGATATTTTATACCTTGTTTATTCTTTTCAAACTCGTCAAAATCAGAAAACTTGAATTTAAACTCATCAGACGGAAGTTCTATCGAAAAATAATCGCAGTCAAAGTTCAAAACAGGCTCTGTTGTTGCTTCTTCTCCAATATACTCAACACTTCTGAGCATTTCAAGTCCAAGCTCACGCATAAGCTTTTCATCCTTGTCCTTGGCAAAAGTAGCTTTCACCATGAAATTATCAAGCGGATGCTCCTGACTGCTTATAATAAAATCCATAAACCTAACAGGCATTTCTTCGCTGTTTTCGTAATCTTCTTCTGGATGATCTGCTGCAAAAATTATAATATCGTATTCCTCATCCTCAATTATTTCAGTTGCAATGTTCTCATATTCAAAAAATGCATTCTTACGCCAGTCAATCTTTGTCTGGGTATTCATCTTCATTCCTGCCATCCAAAGTGGAATTGAAAAAATCACATCACCTTGAAAATCATAAACATACATATCACCGGTAGTTATATCTTCAGCATCCTTTGAAATTAATTCAGAATCAAGGAAATCACTTCTCACATTGTAGCTTACACCAATTTCTTCATCTGTTACCGTTCTGTAGCTGAAAGCCTCTTTGAGATTACCGTTTTTGTCAA
>CALFMA010000364.1 GCA_937880065.1 uncultured Ruminococcus sp. | reverse complement strand
GTGTTATATCAAGTTACACTATAACAAGAAAAATGATTGCTTATTATCTGAATAAAGCAATTTCTAATCCCCTTTCCAGAAAATTCAAGCCGGATGTTCTTATTTGTATACCGAGTAAGACAACTAATGTAGAAAAAAGGGCTGTATATCAAGCCGCTATCGGCGCCGGAGCAGGACGCGTTTTTCTTGTTGAGGAGCCTTTGGCTGCTGCGGTAGGTGCAGGTTTGGATATTTCTAGGCCTACGGGAAATATGATAATAGATATCGGAGGAGGTACAACAGATATAGCTGTTATCTCGTACGAGGGCATTGTAAACAGTAAAAGTGTCCGTGTTGCGGGAGAAACCTTTGATGATACAATAAAGAGTTATTTAAAGAAAAAACATAACCTTATGATTGGTGACAGTACAGCTGAAGAGATTAAAATAGAAGTCGGCTGTCTCTACCACGGAGCAAAAAAGAGTTCAATAGAAATCAGAGGAAGTGACTTAATAACAGGACTCCCAAGTGAAAGAATTATTACTTCTGAGGAGATTCTTGAGCCACTTATTGATACTGCGGTTCCGATTCTGGATGGTATTCATGCAGTTTTGGAGGAAACGCCTCCTGAACTTGCGGCAGATATTTATTGCAAGGGAATTGTTATGACAGGTGGCGGGGCTCAGATTGCCGGATTTGATGAACTTATCAGAAAGAGTACCGGCGTTGATGTTATGCTTGCAGAAAATCCGCAGTACTGTGTTGTACAAGGTTGTATAAACATCCTCAATGACATGGACAGCGATAAGAAGCGACGTTATGCAATTACACGATAATTGCTTTTAAAATGGTTTAAATAAGCTTAGAAATTACTTTGTTTACATCACCGGCACCTAAGGTTATTATTACATCTCCTTTTTTTGCAACATAGCGTAATAGGGCGGCTGTTTCGCTGAAATCTGATATGTATTTTGAGTTTATGCCTTTATTAATAAAATATTCTGACAAGGATTCCCCGGAAATAGTTCCGGGATCTTTTTCTCTTGCAGGGAAAATATCGGTAACAACCACAAAATCAGCTTCTTTTAAAGCTTCTGCAAAATCATTAATAAAAGCAAGTGCACGTGAATATGTGTGTGCTTGAAATACTGCATATATTTTATTGTTTCCTGCTACTTCTCTTGCAGCTGAAAGAGTTGCTTGTATTTCTGTAGGATGATGCGCATAGTCATCTATAACAAGAGCACCATTGATTTCGCCTTTATTTTCAAAGCGTCTTCCTGTACCGTAAAAGGCCTCAAGACCGGCTTTGATACTTTCTGTGGAGCAACCCAGTTGTACGGCTGCAGCAGCTGCTGCTACAGAGTTAGAAACGTTATGTAAACCGGGAACGTTTAAAACTATGTCTGTAATAGGAATATTCTTATTATAAAGTGTGTATTTGGTACCGATGACACCGGGTTGGCGACGGGAAATATTTCCTGCATAAAAATCGCCGGAAGTATTTTTTATGCTATAGGTTACAATTTTTGTTGAAGCTTTTTGTGCCACTTTCATAGCATTTTGGTCATCTGCACATACAACAAGAAAACCATCGTCGGGACAATAAGAAACGAATTCGGAGAAGCAACCGATTATATGATTAAGGTCTTTATAATAATCTAAATGTTCTTCTTCTATATTAAGGATTATTTCGCCAAAAGGACGAAGATTAAGAAAGTTGGCATGGTATTCACATGCTTCTGTGACGAAATAGTCACTGTCATTTGCAAGCACATTACTGCCGATTCGAGGGAAAACACCGCCGATGTGAATACTGGGATTTATGTTAGCGGAAAGTAAAATAGAACTTAGCATTGATGTTGTTGATGTTTTACCGTGAGTACCGGCTACAGCTACGGAATACTTATAATGAGAGCATATTTTTCCAAGGTAAACACCACGCTCCATTATCGGTATATTTCTTCGAGCTGCTTCTATGAGCTCCGGATTGTCCTGAGGAACAGCAAGAGTATAAACGACAAGTGTTACATCTTCGGAAATATTCTGTGCCGAATGGAATGGATAGACAGTTATTCCTTTTTCCTGTAAATGAGTTAGTTTGTCTGAATCTGTTCTATCGGAACCGCTTACGGTATAACCTTGTTTAAAAGCCAGTTCTGCTATACCGCTCATGCTTGAACCGCCGATTCCTATGAAATGTATATGTCCTTTTTTTTCATTGTTCATACGAAAATCTACTCCTCACAGTAAAGAATATGCTGTAGTGAGACTAAAGTATAACACATACAGGATGTAATTTCTATTTGTTTTTGATTATAAATAAGTAAAAACAATTTGGACAATTGCATGATTTGATTTACAATGGTATAATCATCTCGAATTAAATTTGTATTGGGAGAAATAAATATGAATTCAATGCAAGAGTTTTTTAAAAGAATAAGAATCAGACCCTTTGTATATACGGGGATGTTATTACTGTCACTTGTATTAAGTGCTATAGAAGCGTATAATCCGGTAATCAGAAAATTCGGTTCATTTAAGCATATATTAAATTATAATTATATAGAAACTCTTTCAGGATGGACTTCAAAAATAGGCGCTTTTTTTGATGACGGCAAAGCCTTTGTCTTTATATTGTTGGGTATTTTGGGGATTCTGGCTTTTTCTGCACTTGTTGCCGTTTTTTTATCAGGGTATGTCAATGTTTTTATTGCTACCGTAGAAGATAAAGCAAAGACAAAAGGCGAGTTTGTTACGGGAATAAAAAGAAACTTTTTAAAAACTTTTTTATACATATTTACAGCAATAGTTATGACAATACCTTTTGCGTTTATGATTTTGTATTCTGCTATTCCTACAGTGTTCATGATAAAGCTTTTGTTAGACGGAGATACGGGTGTTATATTTACTATGCTTCTTATGGCACTGCTTACCGTAATTGTTGTTTTGTTTGCAATACTTTTTTATGGAATGTATTTCTCTTATGTTTTACCGTCTATTGCAGGATTAAGGAGAAAAACTGCTCACTCAGGCATAAAAATGACAAATATGTACGCATGGTACTTATTGCCTAAAACAGCTTTGTTTTTATTTGTTGCAGCACTTATAAGAGTATTGCTGTTTGTTATTCATTATGGACACAGTTCTGTTGCATTGAGTTTGATTTTGTTAGCGATTACAGCAATATTACGATCGTTCTTATATTATGTATATTTCTATTTTGTTTTTACAACATTCATTGCTATGCGTGACGATCTGTATCCGGATTATAAAGAAGATATTCCGGAGCCGAAGAAGCATATTGCACGAGTTCCGCAACAAAGAATCGTAAAAGAAGAAACGGAACCTTTGAAAGAAGAAACAAGTGATACAGAAAACGACGATTATGACGATTCATTTGAACCGTAATTGATTTTGTACAAAAGAAAAGGAACGGTGTTTTATGCATTCAGAAAATAAAACTCGCCAGAGTATTATTGTTTTATGTTGTTGTGTTGTCTGCGTAATTACGGCGGCTGTTTGCATGGCGATATCATTGTCGGGCAAAAAAAACAGTAATGAAGAGACGAGTAAAGAAAAGATTGTGGCTCAAATGGGAGATTTAAAGGTCACAGAAAGTCAATTTGAATTCTTTGCAAAACTAATTTTAAATCAAGAAGAAGAGACAGTACGTACTTTATATACATCAACAGGGATTTCCGATAAAGATGAGTTAAAAAAGTACACATCTAATTTTGTGCATGAGTATTTAGTGCGTGTTGCAGAAGCAAAGAGTCAGGGAATAAAGCTTTCGCAGGAAGAAATAACAAATTTAGAAAAGCAGTTTAACGAAGATTATGAGAATAACAAAGAGGTAGATTCAAAGGTTCTCAGCACAGAGGATTTTTATGTTTATTATTATGGCATAAGCGAGAAAATGTATAAAGAATTCTGGGAAAACTGGTACATAATAGATAAACATACAAGTTTGTTGGAAAAAGATGCGGACTTAAGCGAAGAATCGCAACTACTTGCTTTTGAGGAATACTATGATTACTTATATTCGTATACGATCTCTGTTATTGAGCTTGAAATAGATGAAGACAATCCCAAAGAAGAGGTCACAAAAAAAGCAGAAAGTATTGTAAACGCACTGAAACAAGGAGAAGATTTTGTTAAGCTGTTAAAA
>CALFMA010000363.1 GCA_937880065.1 uncultured Ruminococcus sp. | reverse complement strand
GATGCAAACAGCTCGGTCTTTCAATGACCGAGCTGGATTTGTTGACGATAGGTTTAATTAATGATATGTTCACCGAAAAGGAAAATGACGAATATGACGGCTGGCATGAGGTTGCTGGGCAGGCGGACTTTGATGCGTTCTGATTGACTTTTTCTGTTTTCTATGCTATAATTCTGGTGTGAAGGAAACATGAAGCTTCTTTCGCTAAATCGGTATTTACAGGAGAAAAGCTTGACGAACTGAAAGAAATCCTAACAGCATTCTCTGTGTGAATTTGGAGGATAAAGCGATGAAATCTGAAAAATCAAATAGAGTAAAAAAAGTACTTGCGATCATGGCTTGTATTATGATTCTGTTTCTGGCGATCACATTTGTAATCCACAGAATCCTGTTATCAAAAGAAAAGCAGATGCTGACCGAAGCAGGGTATTACAATCCTGTTTCGGTCGGGGATTATTCGCTGAATGTACATGATTTCGGAATTCAAAACGGTAAGCATACATTCGTAGGATTATCGGGCAAAGGCGTATTTGATTACAGTGTCAGAATGGAGCGCCTCATGGGCGGTCTGGCTGAAGAAAACCGGATCGTAATCGTTGACCGTGCGGGTTATGGACTCAGCGATGATACAAAGGAGCCGCAGACAGTGGAGCGTGTTGTGGATCACTACCGTACTGCGCTGAAAAATGCCGGTATCGAAGCGCCATACATTCTGCTTCCACATTCGCTGGGCGGTGCTTATGCGACATATTGGGTAAGTCAGTATCCGGAAGAGATCGAGGGTGTCATTTTTCTTGCCGGAACACAACTCAGCGATAACCCTGATATTGCTTTGGAAGATGGCAGTGCATTTGAGAATCGGTTTGCGATTGCGGCAAATCAGATGGGACTGGTAAGACTTGCGAAGTCGTTTCTGTTAAAAACTGTAATCCCCGGTATGAATTATTCGGATGAACAGCGAAAGTATTCGGAAGCATTGAATCTGCATCATACATTTAATCCTGCTTTTTGCTACGAAGATGAGCATATGAATGAAATCTGCAATACTGCATATCATGCGATCAAGCCAAATGATGTTCCGAAAGTTTATATTTGTTCAAGTTGGGGATTTCAGTCCGGACAAGAAATAGATGAAATGCTGGCTTGGGATAAGCAGGAATGTGAATTCACGGGGAGAAAACAGCCTAAGTTTCCGGAATCCGGGTATGATATGGATATGCTGCAAAAACTCCGTGATACCGAATTGCAGCCCTATCTTGACAAAATGGGAAACTGTGAGCTGGTGCTGCTGCCGGGGATACACTGTATTTATGACCAGCGTCCCGATGATGTCGCAGAGATCATCAGCGACTTTCTGGAGAGAATAGAGGAACAAACGGAATAGAAAATAGAAAAAATACTTTAACAGTTAAAATTTGATTTATCGCAGAGCCTATTCGATCTTTGCGCTGTGAGGCGCATTGGAAGAATCCTGCCAGCGGGGGCTCCCCGCAAATTCTGATTTAGCGCGTTAACTGAATATACACTGAGCAGTCCTTCGGGGCTGCTTTTTTATGCCCTCACGGAGGAGGTGAAACCGCATGGCAAACAGAATCAAAGGCATCACCGTCGAGATTAACGGCGATACCACGAAACTTTCCAAGGCTCTGGAAGGCGTCAACAAAAACATCCGCACCACCCAGACACAGCTTAAAGACGTGGAAAAGCTGCTGAAGCTTGATCCAAGCAATACAGAATTACTCTCACA
Source organism: uncultured Ruminococcus sp. (assembly GCA_937880065.1). The sequence continues at coordinate 1,141 of CALFMA010000363.1, read as the reverse complement.
AAAGCATAAACTGCTTGCCAATGCGGTCACTTCCACCAAAGAAAAGCTTGATACCCTTAAAACTGCCGCAGAACAGGCAAATAATGCACTTGCTAACGGTGAAATCACTCAACAGCAGTATGACGCATTACAGCGTGAAATCATTGAAACGGAAAACGAACTCCGCAATCTGCAAAATGAAGCGGACAAAACAAATACAGCATTTGCAAAGCTGGAAGCCGCCGGTGCAACCATGCAGAAGGTCGGCGATAAAATCTCCGGTGCGGGCGAAAAACTGCTGCCTGTGACCGCTGGTGTCGCTACCCTCGGCACGATTGCCGTAAAGACAGGTGCGGACTTTGATGCCGCTATGTCAAAGGTTGCCGCTGTATCGGGTGCAACAGGAGAAGAATTGGACGCTCTCCGTGAAAAGGCTCGTGAAATGGGCAGTAAAACAAAATTCTCCGCATCCGAAGCCGCTGAAGCTATGAACTATATGGCAATGGCAGGCTGGAAAACGGAGGATATGCTCGGCGGTATCGAAGGAATTATGAATCTTTCTGCTGCATCGGGTGAAGAACTTGCAACTACCTCTGATATTGTAACTGACGCTCTGACCGCTTTCGGCTTAACTGCTGCCGACAGCGGTCATTTTGCTGATGTACTGGCGGCGGCATCTTCCAATGCCAACACCAATGTCAGCATGATGGGAGAAACATTCAAATATGCAGCTCCTATTGCAGGTGCACTTGGTTTCTCCTGTGAAGATACTGCACAGGCAATCGGACTTATGGCAAATGCAGGTATTAAGTCAACACAGGCAGGTACTTCTCTGCGTTCAATCATGACCGTGCTGTCGGGTGAAGTGAAATTCTGCGGTGAAGCACTGGGAGAAGTACAGATTCAGACGACAAATGCTGACGGCAGTATGCGAGAACTGACAGATATTCTTGCAGATTGCAGAGGTGCATTTTCTCAGCTTACTGAATCAGAACAGGCATCTGCTGCACAGGCTCTTGTAGGCAAAAATGCCATGTCGGGATTTCTTGCTTTGATGAACGCTGCACCTGCCGATATTGAAAAACTGCAAGGTGCGATTTCTTCCTGTGACGGCACCTCCCTTGCCATGGCGGAAACCATGCAGGACAACCTCATGGGACAG
>CALFMA010000362.1 GCA_937880065.1 uncultured Ruminococcus sp. | reverse complement strand
GGTAGAGCTATCAAGCTTCACCCCCTCGTATGTACAGCGTTCAACGCTGACTTCGACGGTGACCAGATGGCTGTACATCTTCCACTTTCCGCAGAAGCACAGGCAGAGGCTCGTTTCCTTATGCTTGCTGCAAACAACCTGCTGAAACCCTCAGATGGTAAGCCTGTTGCCGTTCCTTCACAGGATATGGTACTTGGTTCATACTATCTTACAATGGATAAGCCCGGCGAACCCGGTGAGGGTAAGGTGTTCCGTGATGTAAACGAGGCTCTTATGGCTTACCATGAGCATGATGTTTCACTTCACGCTAATATCAAGGTTAAAATCACAAGAGATGTAGGCGACAAGAAGGTTTCAAAGATTATTGATGCTACAGTTGGACGTCTTATCTTCAATGAAAATATTCCTCAGAACCTTGGCTACGTTGACAGAACAAACTCCGACAAGCAGTTTGACCTTGAAGTTTCATTCCTCGTAGGCAAGAAGAAGCTCTCCGATATTATCGAGAGATGTATCAAAATTCACGGTACAACAACAACTTCCGAGGTACTTGACAGAATCAAGGCTCTCGGCTATAAATATTCAACACGTGCAGCTCTTACTGTTGCTGTCTGCGACGCTTCAATTCCACCTCAGAAGAAGGAAATCCTTGCTGAGGCTGACGCTGAAATTGAGCAGATTATTTCAGAGTACGAGTACGGTTATATCTCTGCTCAGGAGAAGTCCAAGAAAACAATTGCTCTCTGGACTGAAACAAACGACAGAGTTACAGCTGCTCTTAAAAAGAACTTCGACCCATACAATCCTATCTGGATGATGGCTGACTCAGGTGCCCGTGGTAGTATCTCACAGATTCGTCAGCTTGCAGGTATGCGTGGACTTATCGCTAATACATCGGGCGGCGTTATCGAAATTCCTATCCGTGCTAACTACCGAGAGGGTCTTAATATCCTCGAATACTTTATCGCATCTCGAGGTGCGAGAAAGGGACTTGCCGATACAGCGCTCCGTACTGCTGACTCAGGTTACCTTACACGTCGTCTTGTTGACGTTTCACAGGACGTTATCATTCGTGAGGAGGACTGCGGTACAACTGAGGGTATCGAAGTATTCGAAATCAAGAACGGCAACGAAGTTGTTGAGCCTTTTGCAGAGCGTCTTGTGGGAAGATTCCTTGCTGACGACCTCCGTGACGAGGCTGGCGAACTTATCGTTTCCAGAAACAAGCTTATAAGCGACGCTGACGCTAAGAAGATTATCGAGGCAGGCGTTGAGAAAATCAAGATTCGTTCAGTTCTCCATTGTAAGGCAAGAACAGGTGTATGTGCTAAGTGCTATGGTGCAAACCTTGCATTCAACAACATCGTATCTGTCGGTGAGGCTGTTGGTGTTATCGCTGCTCAGTCTATCGGTGAGCCGGGTACACAGCTTACAATGAGAACATTCCATACCGGTGGTGTTGCTTCTGCCGATGCTGAAGATATCACACAGGGTCTTCCCCGTGTTGAGGAACTCTTTGAAAGCAGACGTCCTAAGGGTGCGGCTATCCTTTCAAGAATTTCAGGCAGAGTTCACATTGAGGAAGTTAAGACTACACGTAATATTATCGTTTCAAATGACGAAACAGGCGAGTCAGAGAATTATATGATTCCTTATAACTTCAAGATTCGTACAAATATTGAGGAAGGCAAGATAATTCCCAAGGGTACAAGACTTACTGAGGGTAATATCTATCCTGCTGATATTCTCAATATTCTCGGTACAATGGAAGTTCAGAACTACATTATCAATGAAGTTCAGAAGGTTTACCGTTTACAGGGTGTTGATATCAACGATAAGCACATTGAGGTTATTGTTCGTCAGATGCTCCGTAAGGTTAAGATTGAGGAGTCAGGTTCAAGCTATCTGCTCCCCGGTACACTTGTTGACTGCAAGGAAATCTCACAGATTAATGCAGAACTTCAGGCACGTATCGAAGCAGGCGAGGAGGGCATTCAGCTTGTACAGTTCTCACCTGTTCTTCAGGGTATTACTAAGGCTTCATCCAACTCCGACAGCTTTATGTCTGCCGCTTCATTCCAGGAAACAACAAAGGCTCTTACAGATGCCGCTATCAGAGGAAAGAGCGACAAGCTTCTCGGACTTAAAGAAAACGTTATTATCGGTAAGCTTATTCCTGCCGGTACAGGTATGAGCCGTTATAAAGATATCGAGATTGATGTGGAGGCTCTTCAAAGAAAGCCGGGAGAAGAGTTAAAAGAGGAAGATTACGTTGAAGTAACAGATGAAGTTGTTGCAGAGGATGCAGATGCAGAAGTTTCTGTTGAAGAGCAATACGATGTTGTAGATGGTAATATCTATCTTGACGATAGTAATGAACCTGACGAAGATTAAAATACAAATAGTGTTTTGGCCGTACAACTTAAAAGGTTGTGCGGCTTTTTTTATTGACAAAAAAATATTTGTAATATATCATAATACCAAATGAAGGTTTTTGTTGATATCAAACCTATAAAATTTAAAAAAAGGAGAGTTTTTTATGAAACGAGGAATGAAGTTTCTTTCGCTGTTACTTGTTTTTGTGATGGTATTTAGTATGTTGCCCTCAACTAATGTATTGTTGGCAGCAGAGTTGAGTTCATACAAGGGAGTAACGTCTTTTGCGGAAGGTAATCACAAACTAATTATTGATACATCGTCGAGTGGAATAACATATACATACAAAGATGAGTATGTTTCCATTAAAACGACAGATGCTAACGACCCGTATTTTACAGTAAATCTTGTGGACGCAAGTTTAAGCGG
>CALFMA010000361.1 GCA_937880065.1 uncultured Ruminococcus sp. | reverse complement strand
AGGCGTGCTCCGGTCAAGTAGTCTCCATACATGTCAAAATACTCTCTGGCAAAACAGTCCGAAAGCACTCTTGGCTTATAGAAACCATCTTCAAAACATTCCATCAAAAGATTGCGTCCCATCTCCTTGCGTGATGTATATGACTCAACAAGATGATACATTCCGTCACCTTTCTTCTCATATCTGTACTTCTTGAGCCAATATCCGCTCCTGACGAAGTAATGCCAATCACCAATCTTGATAGGTGCATACCTGCAGTCCCAGGTTGGATAATAGCCTCGGCAGAATGATTCGTACTGACTGTCATCAAGAGGTATATCCGGAGTAAGTTCCGGATACCACTTCACGTTCCAGATCGGTGTATCCTCCTCGAACATGTTATACCTTGAAAGAATGATTTCACAGAATGACTTCGGGAGATGCACATTCGGGAGGTCAAGAGCTCCAATGAACAGAGGAGCGATCTCCTCATCCTTGAACCCGGCGATTCCACAGCCGATTCTGGTCACGAGGTAGGTCAGTTCAGGACGATTCCTGGCATAGTCAATGAACTCATCTACATATGGCCTGATAGTCTCCACTCCTCCCTGCATGGTTGGAATGGCATAGGTCCGTCCGGAGAGTCCTACACCCTTTCCCCAGACAGCGCCGAACTTCTCATATGCTGCTCTGGCAGCTCCTCCATGATGATGCCCATATTCGTTGCTTCCGAATACGAAGATCTGTCTCGGAGCAAGTGAATCAATCCTTTCTGGACTGTATTTCCTCTCGAACGGAAGAACAAGACCCGTCCTTGGCTTCATGTCACCATAGAAGCTCACTTCAGCAAACGACTCAAGCATACATCTGAAATTTACCGGAAGCCTCTTCCTTGCCTCATCTACAATCTGAGACGGGATATAGCCGTAGAATGCCTCAGCGATTCCTCCCGTTATGCATGCGAGCGTGTCGCTGTCACCGCCGAGTGAGACTGCAATCCTGATCGCGCTCTCGAAGTCTTCACTGTCAAGGAAGGCACGTATGGCAGGCGGATTTGACAGCATCGGTATCGACACCTGGGGTGTTGACTTCGGTCTTTTAAGAAAAGATGGTACCTTAGTTGAAAATCCTGTTCATTACCGCGACAAAAGAAACAGCGGTATGATTGAAAAAGCAGAAGAATACATTTCAAAAGAAAGAATGTATGATATAACTGGTATTCAGTTTATGGATTTTAATACTGTTTTCCAGCTTCTTTCTTTAAAAGAAAATCGCCCTTATATTTTAGATGAAGCAGAAACAATGCTTTTCACACCTGACCTTTTAAACTATATGCTCACAGGTGTAAAATCAACTGAATTTTCAATTGCTACTACTTCACAAATGGTTGATTTAAAAACTCTATAGTCTTTTCAGAAATCTTTTTAGAATCATTTACACCCTCAATCAAGGCATATTCGTAGGTTATACGCCTACCCGTACTCAGAGTATAAATATTACACGCATCAAGCAATTTGTCAAGCGGATATTTCCTATTAACAGGCATCATCTCCGACCTTTGGCTGTCAAAAGGAGAGTGAAGCGATATAGAAAGAGTGATTGGCAGTTTTTCTTCTGAAAGTTGAATTACTTTCTCTGCCAAGCCACAAGTTGACAAAGAAATGTTTCTATAGCTAATACCTAAACCTTTTTCATTTTGTGCTTTTCGTAAAAAATCCAACACATTATCGTAATTATCCAAAGGCTCACCTATTCCCATCAGCACCACATGTCCGATACGAATATCCATATCTGCATTCATAGAAACAATCTGCCCTAATATTTCTCCCGATGTTAAGTTTCTCACAAAGCCGGCCTTTGTTGAAGCGCAAAATGTACAGCCCATTTTGCAGCCAACCTGCGTAGATACGCAAGCTGAATACCCATACTTATATTTCATAAGTACGCTTTCTACCAAATTACCGTCTCCTAAATCAAAAAGGTACTTTACGGTTTCATCAACTTTCGAACACAGTTTTGCTTTTATCCCCAATCTGCCGGCGCGATATTTTTCTGAAAGCGTCGTTCTGAAGCTTTCAGGCAGATTTGTCATATCGCTAAAATCCGCACCTTTATACAACCATTCCCACAACTGTTTTGTACGGAATTTCGGCTGTCCCATAGCTTTTACTGCTTCTTCCAGTTGTTCAATATTAAAATCAAGTAAGTTTTGTAATTTTGTGCCCATTGACATAATCTCCGGCTTTCATTCTTTTTCCCGATGGTCCTTGAAGCTCTGTTATTTTAATAACTCCATCTCCGGTTGCCACGTATATTCCATCTGCCGATGCCTCTATTACATCACCGGCTTCTTTACTGCTTGGTTTTTTTATATTGGTAAGTAAAGTGCTCCATATTTTTATTCGCTCGCCTTCTTCGTCAAACGAATAGCTTACAGGAAAAGGATTTGTTCCTCTAACAAGATTGTGTATTTCTAAAGAGGAGCGCGTCCAATCTATTTTTCCCGTTTCTCTGCTTACCATTGGTGAATATGTTGCCTCGTTGTGATTTTGAGGTGTTCTCGTAAGAGTTCCTGCTTCTAACTGCTCCAGGGTTTTTCTCAAAGTTTCTGCGCCCATCTCCGAAAGTTTGTCGTGAAGCTCTCCCATAGTCATATTTTCACTTATTTCACACTTATCAGCAATAAGAATATCTCCCGTATCCATACCCACATCTGTCATCATTGTAGTAATTCCGGATTCTTTTTCACCGTTTATAACTGCATGCCAAAGCGGCGCAGCGCCTCTGTATTTCGGCAGAAGGCTTGCATGTACATTTATGCATCCCTTTGCAGGAATAGAAAGAACTGATTCTGTAAGTATTTTACCATAGGCAACTGTAACGAACAAATCCGGCTTAAAAGAAACGAGTTCCTCATAAAACTCCTGAGTCTTTACATTTTGCGGTTGCAAAACAGGTATTCCCGCCTTAACTGCAACATCCTTTATCGGCGGTGGTGTTAACTGAAGTTTTCTGCCTTTTGGCATGTCGGGTTTTGTTACAACGCACACTACTTGATACTTTTGCGATTCTGACAACAGCATTTCAAGACAAGGCACTGCAAACTCCGGTGTGCCCATAAAAACTATACGCATTCCTTTTGTCCTCCATAAGCTTTAAATTTACCACCGTCACTCTTGTTCTGCAGGCGGTATCATTTCGTAAACTGTGGCTTTGTCTTTGTACAAAATGCCGGACAGGTG
>CALFMA010000360.1 GCA_937880065.1 uncultured Ruminococcus sp. | reverse complement strand
TCATGGGGAATTGCTTGAATCAGTCCGAAAATGTAATCAGGAATTTCAAGTTCTCTTGTACTGTTGGCAGTTTTACAGCCTTCACGTTCTTTTAAGCCCTCGTCAGTCTGAATAATGGTTCTATGGATTCTGATAGTTTTTCTATCGGTATTGATGTCCTCAAACTTCAACGCTACCACTTCACCAATACGCAAACTCAACCACGCCGCAAGCAGAACTGCAAGTTCTACGCTTGTGCCTTTTACAATTGCAAACAGCGTTTCAAAACTCGGCAACTCCTTGACCTTTTTCTTCAATTTTGGAAGTCTGATACTGCTCAAATTCTTGTCATAGTCATACATTTTCAGCACTGATTTCAGCAAGCCATAGGCATTTTTCAGCGTCTTGGAACTAACTTCTTTTGCATCTGCATTGATAGATTGCTGAATCTGAATCGGCTGTAAGTCGCAGATTTTCACATTCATGATAGACTTGAATCTGTGTTTCAGAATTTGATTGTAATTGCGGACAGTAGTTTCTTCAATGACATTTTTACGATTTTTTATGTAGCGTTCCATTGCAGTTGCAAGTGTAACATCGTAACTGACTACATTTTTTACGTCTGCAAGATAATCGGTAGCTCTTTTAATCGCTCTCCATTCTTCCGAGTCCGTGAACGATTTGACGATTCTTTTTCCGTTCTCGTCATAACCAGCGACGACCTGAACTCTGAAATTTCCACTGGGTAATCTCTTTGCTTTCATTCTATATACCTCCTAACAAATGAGGCATAACAGAACGAATTGATTCCATTCTTATTATACCCCATTTTCGAGATTTTGTAAATAGTTTTCTATAAAATTCATCTGATTACACCGCCTTTGCAAGCTGTATTTTTACGCATTCAAAAGCTCATCAAGTGTAATGTTATTAACGTACAGAAAATTATCAATCTTGCCCATTGTCACATTTGCAGAATTTTTATCATATTCTCTGAGCGTTCTTTCATGCACATTCAAAGCAGTTGCAAGTGTTTCATCATCTATATTATTCAACTGCTGATAATAGCGAATTTTACACCATATTTTCTTATGCAATGTAATTCTGTCAGCTTTCTTTTTCATTGCCGCTGTTTCCTCCTCTCCAAAAAAATAACACAGAATTAGGCTGTTTTAATAGCCTAACTCTGTGTTTTTGATACCTCTGTTTAATTTTTGAATTGCCGTGTGTACAGCGACAATACGCCTTAACTTTAAGAAAACTGAACTTTATAAACCTTAACTTACTTATATTATATTACATATTTTTGTGGAAATCAATATACCAAACACCAATTTTGAAAAAATTTTTTCAAAATTTATTTTGTGAGGTAGTGCTGTACCGTCGTATCCACTCTCCAATGACTTGTTACTGTCAAGGAAACATACATTGCCGCTACTCTATCATAAGATACAGCTTTTCCCTCGCTAATCAGCATTTCTCTGAATGAACCTCTGCAAACATAGTTTTTATCCAAGTTTTTAGGAAGTTTCTTGCCCTTTTCCTCAAATGTTTTCTTTATATATTCTTCGTAGTATGTTCTTCTGTCTGGATTACGTTTCATATCTTCAAGAACACGCTGATAGACTATTTTTGCACGTTCTGCCCGTTGTGAATGTAAATCTGCATCGTTATTGAACATATCACGAGAAAATAATCTCTCGTTTTCAGCTTTGCCCCTCATATATTGTCTGATGACTTCTTTTTCTGATTCTTCTGTGATTATTTGATAGTTGTCTTTTCCGCCCTTGCCTTTGGTATAAATCTTCATTATGTTACCTGATTCACTGACATCTCTCACACGAATCTCCATTAACTCACTTCTTCTAACTCCAATGATACGGTTCACAGCAAGAATTTCCGCATGATTTCTTTCATTATACCTGTCGTTTCTGACTTCCTTTTTTCCTCTTGTCATTTCTGAAAGCTTTCGTTCTGGTATATCAAAATCTCTCATATATGTATGTGTTGCTTTGCAGCAAGCCGCTAAAGCGGTATGAATACTTGAAGCAGACAACCCACGCTCTTTTAAATTATCCATATACGCTTGTATTTCATATTCTGCTTGCTCTATCGTGATTTTACCTTTACCCTGGTTATTAAGCCAATCAGCAAATTTTGAGACTTCTCTTTGATATGTTTCCATTGTTTGTATGCTATAAATTTTATCCTTGCTGTAATTGCACATTTTTTCACGCTCTGCGAGAGAATACCCCTCTGCTTTTAGTTGCTTTCTTTCATCGTATGTTTTCTTTTTATCTTCATGTTTCTTTTGTCCGTAGCTTTCCAGTTTTTTAAGCTCAGATTTTAATAGATAACGAATATTTTTCTGTTTAGCCATAATATGACTCCTTTCTGACGTATAAAGACGTATTATTTTTCAGCTGATTTTCTTTGACGTAATAATGCGTATTACAGACGTATTAGCCGAATAGGCATAATTATCCCGTAAAAATATCGCCGTTTCTTTATAAAATTGAAATTTGTTAAGAACGGGAAGGTAGCTTTTTAGTAAGTCAAAAAGCCCTAAAACGTCCGCAAATCCAGCTTTTCCCACGCTGAATCCACTTGAAATTGCTTCAAAAAATCGCATATATCCCTATTTAACAGGTTATACCTACACATTCGTGTCGGTATAACCCGTTCAGGTAAAGCTGATTTTTTTAAAATTGCTGATTTTGCTGTGCATTTTTGTGAAACGCATACCGCTGTGTCAGCTCACATTGAATCACTTTTCTTTTTTCCTTTTTATATTTAAGCTCTGCCATATGCAAAGCACTGTGAAGATAACAAAAGGCGTTACCGAATTAAATGCCATTTTTGCATTTTCGATAACGCCTTATTTTATATTTTATTTTCCTGTCATTCTGATTGATGGTTTCCTGTTTTGCTTTTTTTGAATATACTTTCCCTTGACTGAACCGCTCCCCTGTGGGAACAGACACTATACTTTATATTGAATGACTTTACACCTATATTATAGCATACGAGAAATGGGAAATCAAGAGACCAAAACGAGAAACTGAAAAAAATTTAAAACAATTTCATTGCTTCCTCTTCACCGTTTTCTATAGCTGTTTCTACTATCAGGATTGCTTTATTCAAGAGTTCTTTAGCAGCTTTTCGCATTTTGAAACAATGCTGTGCTTGTTTGGAAATTTGCTTTTGTAGCTCAATATCCAACACAGGAATTACAACATTCTTTATTTCATCAGGTTTCCAATGTTTGATTACCGAACCTCCTGCATCACGTTCAGCCTGAATTTGTACAATTTTCGAATTTAAAACAAGTGTCAAATAATCAGGAAGTATTTCATCTGTATTTTTCACCTTCAAATGCAGCAATGCACCAGATGTAACAAATTCCTCGTCTTTTTCCACCTTATATGCAATACCAATACTACCATCCTTAGAGAATAGAATTGTATCTTTTTCAGGAAACAATGATGAATCTATCACACATAATGATTTAGGAATCTTTATATCAGGTTCAGAGACCTCAAATTTTGACAAATCACTCACTCTTACAAATGGAACTCCTACATCACCATAATATTCGCTACCAGGCTCTATTGACTTTTTAATGCTTACAATTTCAGATAGCTTTCTTGTATTCAACTTTTTTAATATATCAAATAGTCTATCATAGCGTAATTGATAGTATTCTGCATCTAAGCGACCTGATTTTAAGAACGATAAAGATATTAATTTTGTAGAATACACCTCATTAGGTTCTTCAAAATTAGCGAAGCCCAGTCTTTCTTCCAATAATAAAACTGTTTCTCTATATAATTCATCTGATTTACTAAAAAAATCATTTGATGACTTTATAATTTTGCTAATCAAAGATTGAAATTCTTTTGAGAAACAAGGTATATAAATAGACTTAATAGCTTCTTTGTCAATTGTAAGCGGTACAGTACCATTTACTTTACGCTCAATCAACACTTTACCAATAAAAGTGTTTAAGTACACATAAAGAAATACATTGTCTATTTTACCACATGAATTCATTTTAAGCATAAACTGATTCATTCCTAAGGAAACAGGCTTATTCAGGAAAGGCATCAAGAACGTTCGTCCTGGACTGCCAATTTTATTAATAATGACTTCTCCACCATAAACTTTACTTTTCTTAAGAAATTCATATGTTCTCTTTGAGACATACTTCACATCATTTACATAATCTCTTTTCTCTAAATCCGTTGTTCGTACCATATATGCGTAATCTGGTGTATCCAATAATTCAAAAACAGCAGCAATACTTTCATAACTTCCATTTGCATGAAAATCTGTTAAAACAGATATTTCTTCTCTTACTGTCGTATGATTCATTCCTTTGATTAATGCATATGCAGACATATATTTCTTTTGAAAAAATTCACTATCAAATCTATATTTTTCATTATCAACACTTATTTCTGATAACATAATTTCGGAACATTCTAACCCATCCATCAACTCATCATAATGACTTTTATTAAACGTGGATGGGTCATTTAGAAAAAACTGAGTTTTTCCTTTTTAGCAAATTCAATAAATGCCTCTGCAATTCCGTCCTCTGTAAGTCCATCATGATTATACAAATCATGTTTTACAATCAAATGATTATGTTTATCAAGAATAGCTTTACCTTCTGTATCAACACAATATATTTTCTCACCAGAATTATCCTTTGACGGAGTACGCATTGTAGCAAAGAATATCGGGTAATCGTCTTTTCGTGGACATAGTTCATCATCCCACTTCTGAACAAACAAAACAGATGTCTTTGTTCCAGTATGGGGCTTAAATACATTTCCATGAAGTCCTACAACCGCAAGAATTCGACAACGCTCTGTAATAAAATCACGAATATATTTATCACTGGAATTATTAAATCTACCCTGCGGAAGTACAATCGCCATTCTGCCGCCGTCTTTCAGAAAACAGAGATTTCTTTCGATAAACAGAATATCTCTGCTAACTTTAGAACGATATTTTCCTTTTGCATCCTTTCCAAGCTCATACTTTGCAATAATACGAGATTCCTTTATATCGCCAGCAAAAGGTGGATTTGCCATAACAATATCAAATTCAAAATCCCTGTTTTGTCCCTTGGTACTTCTGAGTTTTCTTAACCCTTTCCAGCCATCGTTATAAACGTCTTGCCACTCTTCATCTTTGGTGACTTCATCCCATCTGTCGTAATCAAGAGTATTCAAGTGCATAACATTGGTACGACCATCACCAGCAATCAGATTTAATGTTCTTGCAACACGAACAGCCTTTTCATCAAAGTCAATTGCAAAGACATTTTCTTGAACATAATCCTCACATTCACTTGGTTTTTTTTCAGTGGTAAACAAATGACTTTGTGGCTTTCTTTTTTCTTCTAAAATGCTTTTCCAAACATGAAAAATGGTATGTACCGGAAAACCTGAACTGCCTGCTGCTGTGTCAATCATTTTTTCATTGACCTGCGGATTGAGCATTTTTACTGCCATATCAATTACATATCTTGGCGTGAAGTACTGCCCTTTTTCGCCCTTTTGTGATTTCGACATCAGATATTCAAAGGCATCATCCACAACATCAAGATTACTATTAAAAAGTTTTACATCCTGCAAACTTGCCACACATACAGCAAGGTGTGAAGGCGTAAGTGTAATCTTTTCATCTGCATTAAAAACGCCTTCCCATTTCTTTTTCGCTTTATCAAATAACGTCTGAATAGTGGCTTTCAGGTCATCGTCAGTATCGCCATAGTTTCTGAATATAAGTGTTCTCGTCTTGTCTCTGCCGCTTTCCATTTCATCATACAGCTTTGTGAAAATAAGCTTAAACACTTCTTCAAATACATCAACACCTGCATTGGCTAATACTTCATCTTCCATTTCTTCGATAAGTCCTTTAAGCGATTTCTTTTCACTTACAAGCTTATCTTTTGCAACTAAATCATCTATAGTCCATCTTTCTGTAAGAATATCCTTTAATCTTTCATTTGCCTTTGGTATATTAGGAATATCTTCAAAATAATTCGGGTCTTTACGATGATAATAGGAAATCTGGTCACCATTTGTCCATACACCAATAATAGCTCCAGTTGCATTACAATAAGATTTAAGCTGCTCCTTACCATCCTTTAACTTGGGCTTTTTTATCTCAATTATGATTTCTTCTGCTGTAGTATGAGTTTTTGACATAATTACAATGTCAGCACGTTTCTTTTCTCTGCCAAAAGTAATTACTCTTTCAAGTTCCATACGCTCAATAGGATAACCATATTCATTTATAAGCTTGTATACATAAAGCTGTCTGATTATCTCCTCTGGCTTTAATTGCACATCTTTGTTTCTCACCAAACACTTTACATAAAGCTTTTCTTTCTTATAGAAACTTCTGCGTTCTAAATCATCTATCGAATCCTGTGTAAATTGACTCAATTTGTAATTTGAATCCTTCAACACAGAAATTAATTTTTCAGGCATTGTAACTCCTCCTTGATATAAAATACCATTTTAATTATACCAGAAAACTCTACATTTTTCAATATGATTTTTAAAATTCAAACAAAAAACCACAACTTTTTTCATAAGTCGTGGTTACATGTGATATTCTTTTGTAATCTGGAATCAATCGCTCTGCTATCCTCGTTATTTCGTGTGACAATCCGTGTGATTTTGTTTGATTTTCGGGTGCAAATCTGCATTTTCGACTGCAAAATTGCAGTTTTAACTTTCTTTGCAAAACAAAGGAAACGGCTGAATTGCGTTGTTTTCGCTAATTCAGCCGTTTGTGGTGTGGTTGCGGGAGCCAGATTTGAACCTACGACCTTCGGGTTATGAGAGATTTACTTAATAATTTTACGTATATCTAATCATATCTGATTGAATGAGTTTATGGCTATACTACGCCATTTCTCATTTTTGAACATTCACCAGCTTACGTGCTGTGAGGATGTTATTAGGGGTCAAAATTGGGGTCAAAACCATAATGGAATTGTCTAGGATAGTGTAATCTTAAAAAATCACAATTTAATAATTGTAGTTTGCCGGAATATCTGTTATTCTGGTATTTTTTATGTAACCAAAAATCACATATTTTTATTCCTCAAAGGTAAGATGTAATGCAAATTGGAATTCGAAGTATGAAATCATGAATCTGATATCAATCCCTCAAAGGTAAGGTGTAACATAGAAGAATATTTTTCTCATCATCATCCGTACACTTGTATCAATCCCTCAAAGGTAAGGTGTAACTCATGATTATGAATCATTTAGCTGTTTATGAAAACTTGTATCAATCCCTCAAAGATAAGGTGTAACGGAAATGCACTAAGATTAATAACATGCGAAACTGATTTGTATCAATCCCTCAAAGGTAAGGTGTAACGGAGAAGCCGTAGGTGGAACAGCCGCATTATACCTTTTGTATCAATCCCTCAAAGGTAAGGTGTAACTAGCAAGCTTCAGCCTGCAACAGGCCCTCAGACCCTTGCGTATCAATCCCTCAAAGGTAAGGTGTAACGTACGAATCGCTGCCATACGAATTGGCGTATGTTGTAAAGTATCAATCCCTCAAAGGTAAGGTGTAACGATGCCACAATGGAAGCGGCCGGCGAGTATATCAACTCATGGTTCGACGTATCAATCCCTCAAAGGTAAGGTGTAACTCAGCTGTATGGATCTGCAAGTTCTAGAGAACGTGTAAACGAATGTATCAATCCCTCAAAGGTAAGGTGTAACGTAATATTACTATTGAGTTATTACAAAAAAATCAGGAAGAAAGTATCAATCCCTCAAAGGTAAGGTGTAACAACGGAAAAATCGTTGTTATCTTTAGTATATCATAAAATCAGGCTCTGGTCAACCCCTAAATTTCTGTCACATCACAACCTTATGTTCAAATCACTTCAAACATCCCGAATCCCTGCGATGTTTTCACACCAAGTCCGACATCATACAGAAATTGCAGATATTCAGCATCTCCGCAAAGCTCAAATATTCCATGATATGCTGTAATCCATGTATCCTTGTATTTCGTTACAATCTTCTTTCCTGCACTAACCGGCAATATATCAATACCAGACTGCGGAGATTTTCCAGAAAAGACAGTATATTTATTTGCAAATGTTTCACGTATCCGCTTAATAAACATTACATCCTGCGGAGAATAATAAACCGCCTTGTTATCCCCTGTCTGCGTTTTTGATACAATCGGTGAAAGTGTGCGGATTTTTATCAATGAATCAGTAATTCTATACTCTTTCTTCTCAACGCTTTCAGCAGTCAGACTATGCTTTCCAATGCAGAAAGGGCTTCCGCTTGTTAGTGCATCCGCCAACATTTCTATGAACTCATCAGATACACTTCTAATTTCAAGCTTAATTTTCCCTTCAAAATATAGTTTTTTGTCGTGAAAGTGATTTTTGCCAATTAACGAGCCAAATGTAAAGAATTTATATTTTGTTTTTTCACCGTCCGCAACGCTATGCAGATGTTCGGCAAAATCAGCATTTTTCTCGGCTAATAATCTGAATATAGCCGATTGAATATAAAAATTGTAGTTCACAGGAATGTCAATTATTCCTATATTTTTTAATGTAATAAAAAGCTGCATTTTATTTCTCCTTTTTATTTATTCCTCAATGGTAAGGTGCAACAAACTCCTTCCAAAGATTCAGACAAATCTGAAGTTGAGTATCAATCCCTCAAAGGTAAGGTGTAACTTTATGGTCTAATAATTTAAAATCAAGACAAGAACAATTTCGTATCAATCCCTCAAAGGTAAGGTGTAACACAAATAACTTAAGGAAGTGATAATTTATGTGGGAAGGTATCAATCCCTCAAAGGTAAGGTTTTATGTAGAAACAAAATCATTTAGAATAATATATCGTTCCGCTTTCAATCATATCTGTAACCATATCAATAAATCCCTTGTATTTTGCATATTTCAGTTTCAGATAATCTTCATAGGAAAGATTCATTTCCTTGCGTTCAGCACTTGACAAACCAACATCATTAATAGAACTTTTCTGTCATTTTTATTTCAGTCGTCAACTTGTACTCATATTCGCCATGTTTTATTATATCATCAGGAATTTTTTTGTTTTCGTTATCCTCAATAGACTTGTCAAGCATTACAATAATATGTTCAAAAGAATATATAGAAGCAAAAATATTTTCATATTCTTTAATTTTGAAATCCTTAATAACTGCAGAATTTCTGCTTTTCCACTCATTTAAACACTCACGTATTTTTTCAATGTCATTCGTAATTTCATAAATCATGATTATTTTTTTCTTTCTTTTTACCTTTCATTATAAGCTTTGTCAATCCAAATATAATAAAGCATAAAATAACTGATAGGATTAATTGTGTTAAATCAAATTCTTGCATCCACTTGAAAAGATCATATCTAATTACATTTTCCTCTGTCAGTTTATCAATACTTTTTGCAATAGGATCTGCTATTCCCAAACCGCCAAGTGCAGAACCTAACAACGTAATTGAATTTTCAATTTTCTTTTCATTTTTTGCTGTTTCTTCATCATTCGCTCGTTCAAGGCGAGAGTTTGCAATATCAGCAACATCACGAAGATTTCCTATTTCAGAATGTAAATCATCCATATTCTTCTTGATGTATAATTGCTCTTGCAGCATTTCATAAATTTCTACACCCTGCTCCTGAGCAGTAACTTCCGAAAGCAAAAGCTGATTCTGAGCTGTAACATATCTTGCCTGCAATCTCTCGATACTTTTTATTTCTTCCTGTGTGATTACATCTTCACCTGCAAATCCGTTTGCAACTTCTGCCGCTTCATCGGACAGGAGAAGAATAACGGCACGCTGTACAACGGTAAGAACGGCAATCTGAACATATTGTGTGAGGAATGGATTAATTACAGAATTGATAATTCCTTCGTATGCACTTGTAAGACATATTAAAGAATGATGCGTAACACCGTGAATCGTACCCCAGTCTATCCAACGGTCATATACACTGCGTTTTAACAATTCGTGTCGCATTGTAGCACTCTGGCAGCTTGCGTCTTTTTCAACATATAAAAGCTTATATAATGAAAATGAGCCGAAGCCACATTTGATTTATATGTCGCCCTGCGGAAAAACTCTTACACAGGAGCGCGTTAAAGAGCTTGCGGAAATGGAGAATAT
>CALFMA010000359.1 GCA_937880065.1 uncultured Ruminococcus sp. | reverse complement strand
ACAAAAAGTCTTCTAATTTAATGTGTTGAACTGTGCTTGTTGAATAATCAATTTCATCGTTTGTAATGGGGTAGGCACAAGGAGAGGGGGAGCTCCAAACTTTAATAAAACATAAATTAATCTTTTATCACAAACAAATACTCAAGTTCTTTTTTTAATGTTTTCCAGTCAGGAACAAAAAACCCGAATATTTCATAAAAACCTTTTCCGTGATTTGGGTGGATTAGGTGACATAATTCATGGTAGATAACTTGTTTTATGCAATTATTACTTGAACATATAAGCAGTGTATTGAGTGTCACCTTCGCTGGTTGTAAATCTGTTTTTTTAGATAAACTTCCCCATCTAGTTTTCATTGTTCGTAATGATAAAAAAGGTTTTTTATGGTTTGGATAATATTTACTGAAATGTATCCAGCACTCCTCAAACAGTTCATTAAAAATTTCCCAGGCTCTTTCTTTCTGCCATCGGACAAAAGTGTTTTGAAAGGCTTCCGGTGTCTTTGCTCTTGTTTGAATAATGAGATTATTTCCTGAAAGATACACTGCACTTTTATTTACCGATTCATCACATGATTTGAGAATATATTGTTTTCCACGATAATAAAATGTTTCACCAACCACATAAAAATGATTTATTGGAATCTGTACAATTTCTTTTTTTTCTTGAATTTTTGCCGTTATCCATTTTTCTTTCGAGTTGATAAAGCTTCTTATTCTTTTATCCGACACATACTTTGGTGCTCTTACTTCTATTGTTTTATCAGAGAGAATCTGAATTTGTATTGTTTTTCTGTTGGAGCGAATCAAGCTATAACTAAACATCATTGATTTCTCCTTTTTCTTTCAACAAACAATACTTTTTCTATAATTTGATCCATAATATTTGATGGAATTGAAATCCCTTTTTCATCTCGAATCACATCATAAAAATAATCATCCATCATATCCTTTACATTGTTTATAGCGTCCTCGTCATTCCAGAAATTTACTTTATTGTTTGCTTCCAATATTTTATCAAAAGAAAAGGCGATAATTGAACTAATTTCTTTCACTTTATCTTCAGATAAATCAAGTTCAGAAATAATAGGATGTATTACACCATAGGCAGCAATAGCATTGTCATTATGAGCGAGATTTTCGGGTACTTCGTCATGTTCACGGGCATCTAATCTTTTTTTAGCTTCGGTAATTCGTTTAAGATATTCCAAATCAGAAATCTGCTTTTGTCGATACGCATCAATCACATTTTGAATCAGCACAGAAAATTTTGTGTAAAAAGCAGGATCTTCTTCCATATTTTCAGAAATTGTTTTCTTTGCGATAGATGCGATTCTATCTGCATAAGCTGCAATCCCTCTTCCTGAAGAATCCTCTGCAACACTTAAAAGACCTGTGTTTTCATTGATGATATACGTTGGCTCATTTAGTTTTGTAACTGTATCAGCATGAATATGAGTATCCAAAAGCTTTTGAATTTTTGGCTCATACTCTTTATAATCAATTACTTCCGCATAACGATATTGAACAGCTTTTCTAAGCTTTTCAAATCTCTTTAATGTATTTTTATATCTCTCAATGTCTGTAGATTCAGTAGCTGCAAGGAAAATTTCAGAGGAAAGAGCTATACTAAGGGTTTTTGCGTAATCTCGTAATCGTTCATAAAATGCCTGTCTTACATCATCATCTGCAAGAAATTCTTCATATGCATTTTCATCATAAGAAGCTTTTACAGGATTAAAAATATCAATAAGAGCAGAATACTTTTGCGGAAGGGTATTTATTTCTGATGCAACGCTAGAAAGAGCTCCGTCTACATCTTCCTGGTCAAAATCAGCAAGCGCTTGATAGGTTGTTAGTGCCTTATCCAGATTTTCAAGGACATCTGCGTAATCGATGATAAAACCAAAATCCTTTCCATCGCAAAGTCTGTTTACTCGCGCAATTGCCTGAAGCAAAGTATGTTCTTTTAATGGACGACATAGATACAAAACAGTATTACAAGGAGCATCAAAACCTGTTAGCAGTTTATCTACAACGATAATAATCTCAGGTTCGTCACCATGCTTAAATGCATCGATTATTTTCTCATTATAATCTTTTTCATCTTTGTATTTTGCCATCATTTTTTTCCAGAAGGCATCAACAATTTCAGACGGCTCTTCCAGAATATCTGTATAACTGTCTCTTGTATCAACTCCCGAAATTAAAACTTCTGTTGTAATATCTCCAAGCTCATCAAAGAATTGTTTGAACTTAACAGCAGTTTTTTTATCTGCAGCAACAAGCTGACCTTTAAAACCTGTTCTCTGCCAGTTATTTTTATAATGCTCATTAATATCAAAAGCTCGCATATAGATAACTTGTTCTGTCTTTTGAAGCATATCTGCCCGCGCATATTTTTTCTTTAAGTCTGCTTTCTGTTCTTCCGTAAGGTTACTTGTATGTCTTTCAAACCAAAGGTCAATAGCTTCTTTATTTTGGGTTAATTCAACAAGGCGGCCTTCATATAAAAGTGGTACAACTGCTTTATCTGCAACAGCCTGTGCAATTGTATAAGTTGGCTTAATTAATCCACCAAAACGCTGGAAATTATTCTTTTCTTTTTTAAGGAGTGGAGTTCCGGTAAAACCGATATAACAAGCCTTAGGGAACATCTGCCTCATTTTTGCAGCAAAACTACCGAACTGTGTTCTATGACTTTCATCTACAAGAACAAATATGTTAGATGATTCATCGTGGAAGTTTCTAATGCCGGCAGCTTTATCAAATTTGTGAATAAGCGTTGTTATAACAGAA
>CALFMA010000358.1 GCA_937880065.1 uncultured Ruminococcus sp. | reverse complement strand
CGCCTCATCAATGAGATTAAGGCATAAAATCGTTTTCGGCACGGCACTTATAATCTGCAAAGCAAGATACAAATTCCGTTCAAGGCAGGAGGAATCGCAGACTACCACGGCACAATCGGGATTTTCCGTGAGGATAAATTGTCGGGCGGTTTCCTCCTCAGCCGATGCCGCACGGAGGGAATATGCCCCGGGAATATCGGTGAGAGTTACGGATATACCGTCATATTCAAGCTGTCCCTCGGCACAGGCTACAGTTTTGCCTGCCCAGTTTCCCGTATGCTGGTCAAGTCCCGTCAATGCGTTGAATACGGTGGATTTCCCCACATTGGGATTACCTGCAAGAACAGCGGTAAAATGTGTTTTTTCGTTCATAGCAACCTCCAATTTTTCGGAATATTACTATTATATGTGCAGCAGGCTTTTTTAATTCATATAAAAGCCTTTAGCCGTTAGCCATTAGCTGTTATCTATTGGGGTGGTGAATATTGCGATATACCGTCAATCTGTGTAGGGGCGGATATTATCCGCCAGCTAAGGGCTAAAGGCTAATAGCTAACAGCTTTTAAAACAATTACGGCTAATGGCAATAATTTTCAATAACTATTGCAAAAAGCTTCGGAATGTGGTAAAATAAAGTTGTACCTAATTTAGGAACTCCTGGATTGCTGTACCTATTTTAGGAACAACTACTTTTAAAAGGGCGTGTAAAATATGTCTGTAAATTATGATGTAATTATAGCCGGCTGCGGAGTTGCAGGTCTGTATGCCGCATTAAACCTCCCACAGAGCCTTAATATCCTTATTCTCTGCAAAAAGGATTTGTCCCTCTGCAATTCTATGCTTGCTCAGGGCGGTATTGCAGGCGTTTATAATTCCGAAACCGACAATATCCAGTATCACCAGAATGATACTCTCATTGCAGGCAGCTTCAAGAATAACGTGGACGCTGTTCAGACTCTCGTAAGCGAAGCCGCACAGGATATCGAGCGTATCATCAATATGGGCGTTGAATTCGATAAAAATCCCGACGGAACTTTCCACCGCACTCTCGAGGGCGGTCACAGTCACCACCGTGTATTCCACAAGGCTGATTCCACAGGTAAGGAAATTACTACAACACTTCTTGAAAATGTCCGTAAGCTGCCTAATGTAACTATCCTTGAAAATACAATTATGTGTGAAACAAGACGTACATATACAGGCTATTCCGCACTTTTAAAGGATAAGAACGACACATATTCCACCGTTAACTGTCACTTTATGATACTTGCCACAGGCGGTATCGGCAGAGTATATCAGTTTACTACAAATTCTGCAATTGCTACAGGTGACGGTATTACATTCGCCTATGAAATGGGTGCAAAAATCAAGAATTTAAGCTATGTGCAGTTCCACCCCACCGCTTTCAATAACCGTACAACCCGTGAGTGTTTCCTTATTTCCGAGGCTGTACGCGGCGAGGGAGCATATCTCCTCAACTGCCATAAGGAACGTTTTATGCACAACTACGACAAGCGTCTGGAGCTTGCTCCCCGTGATGTAGTTTCCCATTCTATCGTCCTTGAATCAAGAAAGCAGAATTCCACCGATTTCTACCTTGATATAAGTTATAAGGACAGCGAATTCCTCAAAAATCGTTTCCCGATGATTTACAAAAATCTCCTTGAACAGGGATACGACCTTACAAAAGAGCCTGTGCCGATTTTCCCATGCCAGCATTATTTAATGGGCGGAATTGACGTTGACAGCAACTCTGAAACAACTCTGCCAAATCTCTATGCCTGCGGAGAATGTTCACACACAGGCGTTCACGGCAGCAACCGCCTTGCAAGCAATTCGCTCCTTGAAGCCCTTGTATTCTCACGTAAGGCGGCTGAAAATATTGCTACAAAGCTTGACACAGTATCCGAAAGCTTTGAGGAAGTGCAGTTTGACGCACATATGGGAAATGACCGCATACCCGCAGGTATCCGCACCGAAACAAGAAAAATTATGCAGAACAGCTATTTCGTAATTCCCGATAAAGAGGCGGCAGCCGAGGGATTAAAGCGTGTAACTGAAATCCGCAATGACCTTTTAAGCGGAAAATACGTGATTGACGCTGACTATGTCCTTGCAAAGTCAATTGTTACAGTTGCGTATATCATTCTGAACGAGGTTATACAGTAAAGGAGAAATTTTATGAAGCTTTTACAATGCTATATTGATAATATAATTACAAATGCCCTTATGGAGGATATAAATTATATCGACGCTGCGGCTGATAATCTTATTCCCTCTGAACACGAAAGTTCCGCATATTACGTGGCAAAGGACAGCGGAGTTGTCTGCGGAATTGAAATTGCAAAGCGTGTTTTCGAGCTTTCAGGAGAAAATGTAACATTCAAAATCCTTATGGCTGACGGCACAAAGGTGAAAAAAGGCGATATTATTGCCGAATTGGAGGGAAGCACTCTCACAATGCTCAAAGGCGAGAGAACTGCTCTCAACATTTTACAGCATATGTCGGGAATTGCTACAGCTACCAATAAATGCGTTGAACTTGTGGCAGGCACAAAAGCTGCTGTTACCGATACAAGAAAGACTCTCCCCGGACTTCGTGCATTGCAGAAATATGCCGTAACAGTAGGCGGCGGAAAAAATCACCGCTATAACCTTTCAGATGCGGCAATGCTGAAAGATAACCACATTGACGCATACGGCGGAATTACTGCGGCTGTATCGGCTCTCCGTGAAAAAATCGGTCATACGGTAAAAATTGAGGTTGAAGTGCGTACTCTTGACGAATTGAGAGAGGCTCTTGACAACAAGGTTGAGATTATTATGCTTGACAATATGTCCTGCGAGGAAATGAAAGAGGCTGTTGAAATTACAAACGGCAGGGCACTTCTTGAAGCGTCGGGAAATGTAACCGCTGAAAATATCCGTTCCGTAGCTGAAACAGGAGTTAATATCATTTCCCTCGGTGCGTTGACACATTCCGTTAAATGCTTTGATATTTCAATGAAGATTAAGAAGAAATAAGCCTTTAGCCTTTCGGCAATGCGTAATTCGTAATGCGTAATGCGTAATTATGTGGACGGCTGATATAATTTGTAGGGACACAGCGTGCTGTGTCCGCAATTTACGTAATCATAGTTGCATTTGTGTAGCCCGAAATTCAGGTTTTTCGACAATCTCTAAGCATATCTTTTTTGTTATCCGCACATACTATTTTTCAAAAGGAGATGATATCTTGTTAAAAATATTTTTCGGCAGTCACCCCGATGAAATCTACAATACTGAAAAATACTATTCACACCAATATGATAAAAACTGGGTTATGGAACCATTTGCTCAGAAAATAATAGCAGACATTGACGACTCAACAGTAATAGCTCCCGATGTTATAAAAAATGACATTTTTGGTTTGTTCGATTCGGATAATTTATCGGCAGGTGTAAAAACTCTTTTGCTTATCTACAACAAGCCGAAAATGATATTCAACATCTCCAACTGCGGTGACAACTGTGCTAAATATATTCTTGAAATGGCTGAAAATAGGGATATAACCGTATGTCTGCATCACCTTATGGATTTTGGCAATGATTTTTCATTTAAGGTAATCAACGACAGGCGAAGAAAAGTTATATCTGACCCTATGGAATACCTCTCCCTTGCCCATCAGTATTTAAGAGGTAAAACGAATGAAGGGTAAATTTAAAATATCAGTAAAAAACCGTTTTATTTCATTTAATTTCACCCTTGAAAGAAATGTAACAGTTTTAACAGGTGACAGCGGAACGGGAAAAACAAAGCTTATCAATATGGTAAGGGATTTTTCTGAATTTGGTAAATCAAGCGGTGTTACGCTGAAATGCGACAAGCCTTGTCTTGTATTAGAGGGCAGAAACTGGGAAAATGAACTTGAAAATACTCACGAAAGTATTATTTTTGTTGAGGAAAGTACACCATTTCTCACTTCTTATGATTTTGCCCGAAGAATTAAAAATTCCGATAACTATTATGTACTTGTAACAAGAGAGCTTTTGCCGCAAATTCCATACAGCATTGACTCAATTAAACAAATCCGAAAAAACGGTAAAAAATCGACCTTTGAAAGTATTTACAAGAACATTTCCGTAAAGGATATATCAGATTTTCCGTATGAACTGGCAATTATTGAGGACAGCAAAACAGGTTTTCAGTTTTACACTAAGGCAAGCGAGGGAACTGATATGGAGTGTATCAGCTCCAATGGAAAAAGCGGAATTATAGATTTGCTCAATAAAAACAAGAATAAAAAAGTCCTTATAATAGCTGATTCAGCTGCACTCGGTTCGGAAATAAGAGAACTTGTGTACTTCAAGGAAAAATTACAGAATAAAACGGATTTCTTTCTGCCTGAAAGCTTTGAATGGCTTATTCTTCGCTCTGATATTTTCAGCGGCAGTACAGATATACAGGAAATCCTTGAAAATCCTGTGGATTATATCGACTGTCAGGAATATTTCAGCTGGGAGCAGTTTTTTACTATTCTGTTGGTAAATTCTACCAAAGGTAAAGCCAATCTTGAATATCCCAAAAATAAAAGTCAGCTTCCTTCGGGATATTTAAACGAAAGCAATATTGATAAGATATTGAACGCAATGAAGATTAAGAAAAAGTAAGCCGTTAGCTGTTAGCCTTTAGCCATTAGCCTTTGGCAGTCCGCAAATCAACATAATAATCGTTTACTGTAGGGGCGGATATTATCCGCCCGAAATTTCATTTTGGAATTACGAATACAACACGTCATATCCGTTATACAATATAACACCACATTCTAAGGAGTATGATAATCTGATATGAGCAGCGAAAAAAAACAAAAACTAACTAAAGCAGAATTAAAAAGAAAAGAAACATTTGAAAAAATGGCTGAGGGACTTGCAGCTGAGGGATACACGCAAAAGATACTAAAACTCAATTTTGTGGAAATAAATGTCCTCACACTTCTTATTGCAATACCCTTTATGATTCCGTTTCTGGCAGCTTTCCGACTGTTTGGCAACGAATTTACCACAGATGGCGGAACATCGTTTGTAGCCCTTATTGCATTTCTTGTATTAATAGTAGTCCACGAGTTGCTCCATGGCATAGCCTTCTCACATTTTGCAAGTGACGGCTGGAAATCCGTTTCTTTCGGCTTCAACGTAAAATATTGCTGCCCCTACTGCAATTGCTTACAGCCCCTAAAGAAAAAGCCGATGATTATATGTGCGTTGCTGCCCACTATAGTGTTAGGCTTCGGATTCGGAATAGCGGCAGTAATCAGCGGCTCTTCCCTGCTTCTGCTGATTTCATGCCTCAATATTGCAGGAGGCGGCGGAGATTTATTCATCGTCCTGAAAGTGCTTCTTTACAAGACGAAATGTAAGGATGTACTTTTCATAGACCACCCCTATGAAATAGGCACAGCTGTATTTGAAAGATAAGGGAACCTCTAATATTTGCCATGTACGAAATTCCACACGTGTTTCGGTTTTTAGAGAACCCCATAATTTAAAGGACGTTCCATTGCGGAGCGTCCTTTTTGCGTTTACTCCAATAAGCATTACAATAAAATCATTTTTTGATACTGATGAAATAATGCTTGTGTGATATAAAAATACAAATCGATATAATATATGTGGATAATTGTTTGTGTATGTTGTATATTGACATTTTGTGCGTTTTAGTTGTATAATTAATACATACGGCGAATGTGTCGTATATTATACAAATGCAACATAAAAGTTGCATACACGACGTTTATACATCTAAGGAGGACTTTATGAAAAACAATCTCAAACGAATTATTGCCGCAGGAGCAAGTGCATTATTACTTTTACCTGCTATTCCCGGCGAAACAATCACATCTCCCGTAGTTATGAGTGCCAGTGCCGCTATCAGCACAGGTATCGGTGATGGTCTTAGCTGGGAACTTACAAACAACGATAAGACACTTACTATCTATGGAAGCGGTACAATGCTTGATTTCAGAAGTGCAAGTGCAGTACCATGGAGAGGAAAGGCATCAGGAATTACAAAAGTTGTTTTTCCAAGCGGATTAGAAAATATCGGTGCTTATGCTTTTGCAAACTGCTCATCATTGAAGTTCATTTCTATTCCTGATACTATTGAGAAAATCGGAGTTAACGCATTCTACAATTCCGGATTGCAGATGGCTGATTTCAATATGACAAACAGAACAATTGATGAAACAGCTTTCTTAAACACACCTTTCTACAGAAACAAATTCACAACTGAAGTTCACCCAAACAGCAACAAAGGTGCTGCTTCAACAATGACAGGCAAACAGGTTGTTGTTAACGTTTTTGTAAACGAAATTCAAGCTGAAGTAAGAAATAAAACAAAAATAAAGAACAGCGATACTTTTGAAATTGATCCCAATACAGAATTTACTTTTATACACTCAAACCATTATTCTTCAAGCTACTACAGAGCTAAAAAAGAAGATATATCCTTTAATTTTGTTTCAAGCTTTGATGGTAACGGAACAATATCATCTTACACAAGCTTTGCAAGCAATCGTGTAACATCTCTTGATGATTACAGATACTACAGCAAGATAAATTTCAAGGAGTCAGAGCTTGTTAAAACAGGCAGCCGTAAATACCTTACATCAACTGATATAAAGAACACTCTTAATACAGTCGATTCTGCTCTTACAGATCTTGAAAATCAGGCTAAGGATTACAATAAGACTCTTGAGTTTATTACAAATAAGTCCGATACAAACTTCTTTATCACATACGATGCATGGGATGAGACATTAAAAGCTTCTGATCCCAACGCTGTATTTGCTCGATATACATCAGATTCTGTAAAAAAATCACTGATTAACGGTGAATTAACAAGTGTTTTAAATAACGGTGTGTCATTTTCAACCGATAAAAATTCCTTGTTAGGTCAATTAAACGCAAAAATGAGCAAAAGCATACTCAAGGCTGAAAACGCATCTACTTCTGAATACACAGAATATCTGAAAGATAAATATGATGCTGATGGTGTAGTATACCTTTATCATTTCAATACAGGCAAAAAGAATGTTTATGAACATTATGCAGGTGAAACTATATACCCAGGTAAGTCTGATGAACTTTCAGCAATATATGATGGAAGCAAGAATACCATAATGCATGAAATGCTTCACCTGTACGGAGCTATTGACTTTTATGATAGTAAATATAACCAGATGACAGGGGCTATTTCTGATAAGCTTCTTTACAAATATACCTATTCTTACTATAGCAATAATAAATCAGATGAAATTATGATGAGCAATGGCTCTAATAAAATCGGTGCTGACACAGCATATCTTGTTGGTTTATCTGATACAATACTTACAGATACATTCAATATGCTCAATGGTAAAAATTACGCAACTGGCGATGTAAATATGGACGGAGTTGTAAATACAATTGACAGCACTCTTGTCAGCAAGTACAACAGTTATAAGAACAATCTCACACCTACCACAGCATTAACACCTGTACAGAAAGTTCTTGGCGGAATTGTTACTCCCTGACGATAACGTATCTGCAACAAACGAGTACATATAACAATAAAGGACGTTCCACAGCGGAGCGTCCTTTTTGTATTAAAACTCGTAATAATCAGCATTTACCGCCTCGCAGAAAGTCTTGTCATGCTCCACGATAAGCATTGAGGGCTTGCAGGCGATAATCAGTTCTTCAAGCTGTTTTCGGGAATACACATCAAGATAATTCAGCGGCTCGTCCCAGATGTAGAGATGTGCGGGAGTGCAAAGACTGGCGGCAATCATAACTTTTTTCTTCTGCCCGTCGCTGAAATCTTCAATATTCTTTTCAAACTGTTCCCTCGAAAAATCCAGTTTTCGGAGAATTGCCTTGAACAGACTTTCATCAAAGCCGTGATTTTCGGCATAGTCGGAGAGATTGCCCGAAAGTCCCGAAAAATCCTGCGATATACGTGAAATTTTCAGCTGACAATTCATGGAAATTTCGCCGCTGTGGGGAACATCTTCGCCGCAGATAAGCCTGATAATACTTGTTTTTCCGCAGCCGTTTTTACCCGAAAGTGCAAGGATTTCCCCCTCATTGATGTCAAAGGAAACATTGCTGCAAACTACTCTTTCATCATAGCTTACGGATAAATTTCTCACGCTTAACAACTTTTTGCTGTGGAATTTCAGAACGGGCAGCTTTAAAACTGCCGTTTTTTCGATATTTTTCAGCAATCCCGATTTCTTTTCAATATCCGCTTCAATGCGGTTTTCCATAGCCTTTGAGCGATTCATCAGCTTTTTTGATTTCCTTGCAATTGAACACCGCCTTGATATGGATTTTTCCGATTTATTGGGGTCAAAACCGATTTTAGTACTTTCAATTCTGTCGGAATGTTCAGCGGCACGGCGGGCGGCGGCTTCAAGGCTTTTTATCTCCTTTTTCAGCCTGTCATTCTGTACCGCCTCGAAATTATCCCTTGCCGCCTTATTCTGCTCCCATGACGAGTAATTTCCCTGTTCAATCTCAATATTTGCCCTGTTGATTGACAGCACATGGTCGATACATTCATCAAGTACCGCACGGTCGTGGGATATGAGAATAAAGCCCTTTTTCCGCTTTAAATAGCGGCTTACGATTTCTCTGCCCTTTCGGTCAAGGTGATTTGTAGGCTCATCAATGAGCAGAAAACAGTTTTCACGGAGAAAGAGCATAGCAAGCATAACTTTAGTTCTCTCACCTCCCGAAAGCGTGGAAAATGTACGATACAGCACATCATCGCTTATTTCAAGGAGGGAAAATTCCCTTATAATTTCCCAGTTTTCGGCATTTGGACAAATTTCCTCCGCAAGAAACATAACGAGGGTATTTTCATCAGCTACGGGAAAGGGGAAATATTCAAAATCAACGCTTGAAATAATTTTTCCGCTGTATTCCTGTTCCCCCATAAGCAGCTTCATAAATGTTGTTTTACCTCTGCCATTTCGCCCTGTGAAGCCTAGTTTCCAATCCGTATCAATACGGAAACTTACATTTTCAAAAATATTATCCGCACTTCCCTCATAGCCGAAAGTGAGATTTTCTACACTTATAACAGACATATTATATACCTCCAACAATAAAAATAGCCGCAGGATATACTGCGGCTCATAGTTTATACGTCGGAAGTTCCGCAGAATGGCAGAATATAGCCGTCCCACGGAATGACTGTATTTTATGAAAAGACCGTAATATTTCCTGCAGGGCATAACAAATCAGACGGTACTGCCGCCATAAATTTATTCGCCCGATTAATTATTAGCAGGAAATTTTACGCATCTTTCCACCTCAATTCTTATATGATACATCAATTATAGCACAATCTTAGCTTTATGTCAAGGCTTAACATAATCCTTTAAAGATAAAGTTCCTCCTGTTGAGATATAGCTGTAATATGCAAGAATACAGCTTGCATCTGAGGCATCTGCACGGAAATCATTGTTGACATCTGCCGCAGACTCCTGTTCACTTGTAAATAACGTCGTGCTGCCTGTGGATTGTCTTGCGTAAAATTCAAGAATACAGCTTGCGTCAGATGAATCTATAGTGCCGCTTCCGTTTACATCTCCCAATTCTATTTTTGGAGCAGATTTTATTGATACTTTTTTATACTGAATGGCATTTGAGTTGGCAACATCAAATGTTACAACTCCGGGGTTGATGTATCCTTTAGGCAAATTTGTAAATTCAAGGGAATATTTGCCTGCGGGTACTTCAAAAATATTAGCACCTGTTGTTGGAAGATTCGGCACACCGATGTTAATAAGGTACTCCTTTCCTGCAAGAATATCCTTGCAGTCAGTTGCACAGTCCCTTGTGACAGTTCCGCTGTTAGTCTTGACTCTGTAATGCACTTCCGCATCAAATTCACGGCTGTTCTTTTCAACGTAAAATTCTATATTTCCGTTTGCATCGGGCTGTGCAACTGTAAGACAAACACCGCTTGAAATAACTACCACGGTACTTGTGTTTTTTCTGTCTTTTTTCGGGTCACAGACGGAATTTTCATCTATGAATGTGCCGTCATCTCTGAATTGCGGATTATCTGATTCTGTAAATATATCTTTAAGATTCATAGTCCACTTGACATATTCCGTTGTTGTACTCTGATATTTCAGATTGTTCAAAAGGGAACTACGCAAGCCAACTTTGCTGTCAACACCGATACCAAGCTCACTAATGGGATTTTTAGGGGAAATTACTTTGAGTTTGCCTATCATATCCTTTTCTGAAAAATATTTATTACTGCCGTCGCCTACGTAATAATATCCCTCGCCATCTCTTGAACTCCACTTTGAATCAACAAATATGCCAGCTTTATTGGCTGGAATTGTAAATGCTGTTGTTTCCCCTGCATTTGTTGCAAGAATTTTCATCTGTTCACATTCAGAGGATTCGTATTCCCCCGAAAGCACTACCTTTACATTGGGGTCGTATTTCTCATATACACTGTATGATATTGATGAGGTAGGACTTGTGTTAACCACATAATCACACGCCATAACAGGCACCTGTGGTGATACAAGGTCACCGAAAGTTTTCATGGGAACTTCCCATTCTATATCGTCAGTTATGCTTGAAACCATAGTATTATCTTTATAAAAGTCTTCATTGTCGCCTTTGTAGGATTTTATGAAAATTCCCACAATCTGACCTGCTGAATTTCTGATTTTTGCGCTGTAATTGTCCATTACTGCACCGTTACTGTCGGTACAGGTGAAATTCACAATATTTCCACGTGAAAGCGTTATGAACTTGCTTTTTTCCATTTCTTCTTCTAAAAATCCGCCTAAGTCAAGTGCTTTGGCTGTATTATTCATCAGACCGCCTGCAACCGCAGATGTTGAAATAACCAAGGCGGCAGCAGCGGATAATATTTTTTTGAACAAAAAATCAACTCCTTTTTATTTTGGCTTTTTTATTATACCATAAATAAAAATTAATTGCAATAAAGGGCATCTCTAAAAACCCCTTTTGAGAAAAAACAGCTATGCACGACATCT
>CALFMA010000357.1 GCA_937880065.1 uncultured Ruminococcus sp. | reverse complement strand
CATAGCCATAGGCTTTTTTGAACCCCCAGTTGAACTGGGGGTTTTCATAATACAATAAAAAACGAGTCGGAGAAACCCGACTCGTTTTTTCGTATGCTTTGTAACTCACTTTTTATTTTTTCGGTAAATAATAGTAAGACCACGGATAAGGAGATTATTGTCAACGTGAACCGTTTTTTTGCAAAGGGGAATTACAGTTGATGCAAGTCCGCCAGTGGCAACGGCAGTACACGGCTCACCCAGTTCTTCCTCAATACGCTCGATTATGCCGTCAATTGCACAGGCATTGGAGTACAATGCACCGCTTTTCATACAGTCGATTGTATTTGTGCCGATAACATTTGGCGGCAGTTCAAAGTCAATTTTCGGCAGCTGTGCCGTGCGGTTAATAAGGGCATCAGCGGCAACTCCCATACCCGTCATAATAAGTCCGCCGAGATAGTTTTTATTTTTGTCAACTACGGAAATAGTTGTGGCAGTTCCCATATCAATAATAATAAGCGGCACGGGATATGTATTTATAGCTGCCACAGCGTCAACTGCCTGGTCGCTGCCAAGCTGCTTTGGATTGTCGATAAGAATATTCAGACCTGTTTTCACTCCCGGACCTGCTACCATAACATCAACTTTGAAAAGCTTTTTTATAGCCTCTTTTACGGTATTTGTCACCGAGGGAACAACAGATGACATAACAGCATCGGTTATTTCCTCGCATCTGAAATTGTTCATTTCAAGGAGCGTCCTGATAAGTACCGCATATTCAGCGGCGGTTGCATTGTGATTTGTGGAAATTCGCTCAAACACCACTATTTCGTCATTTTCAGTCACACAGCCGAAAACTATATTTGTATTGCCTATATCTACAGCTAAAAGCATAAATTTGTACCTCCTTTTGAGAATAATTACATTATACCACATTTTCGCTTTAAAATCCATAGTTTTTTGGATTATTTTTCCCTGCGGCGGTATAATATTATTGACGAATTTGCACAGCATTTATTGTGCAATGTGTACATTGTGGGAAGTCTGATAATATGATATAATTAAGATAGGAAGATATGCTGACAGAGGAGGAAATTATAATGCCTGAAATAAGTTTATTCTATGGAATAAGAGTAACAATGTACTATACAGACCATAATCCACCTCATTTTTACGTTGAATATGCTGGAATGAAGGCGATGATTGATATATTAAACGGTTATGTAATGCGTGGCAGTCTGCCTAATAAACAAATAAAATTGATACTTGCATGGTGTGAAATACATCGTGATGAGCTTATGCAGAACTGGGAACTTGCCAAAAGCAATCAGCCATTAAATAGGATAAATCCATTAATTTAAACAAAAGGAGAACAATTATGCAGAACGATATATTTCCTGTGGTTGTTCAGACATTTGCAGGCGAAGATTATACCGTATATGCCTATATGCTTGACGGAACAATCAGAAAATTATCCGTTAAACATCTTGTAGAACAGGGCGGTGTATGGGAAAAGCTGAAAGACTACGATTTTTTCCGCAATGCTCTCACCGTTATGAATGATACGGTAGCATGGGATTTGTCAGGCTGCTTTGACCCTGCAAACTGTATAGATATTGACCCATTTACTGTTGCCGAGTGTGAGGCTGTTTCAGACCCTCTTAGTGCGGCATAAAACTTTTTTCAAGGAGAATAAATATGCTCAAAGGAAAAACAATACTGCTTGGAGTTTCAAGCTCCATAGCCGCTTATAAAATGTGCAATGTAGCACGAATGCTGACAAAATTAGGGGCGGAGGTACACGTATCAATGACGCAGAATGCTACAAATTTCGTGCATCCTCTCACATTTGAAACCCTTACACAGAACAAGTGCCTTATCGACACATTCGACCGCAATTTCCAGTACAGCGTGGAACACGTTGCAATTGCAAAAAAGGCTGATTTGGTGCTTATCGCTCCTGCAACGGCAAATGTAATCGGCAAAATTGCAAACGGAATTGCCGATGATATGCTGACTACAACAGTTATGGCTTGCACCTGCCCAATTCTCGTTTCCCCTGCTATGAATCACAATATGCTCCACAATTCAATTGTACAGGAGAATATTGAAAAGCTGAAACGTCACGGCTACAAAATTATCGAGCCTGTAAAGGGTATGCTTGCAAATCGTGATATAGGCGACGGAAAACTCCCCGACGAAGATACGCTGGTGGAGTATATTCTCCGTGAAATTGCCTTTGAAAAGGATTTGGCAGGAAAAAAAGTTCTCGTGACAGCAGGTGCAACCCGTGAGAGCATTGACCCTGTGCGTTTTATCACAAACCATTCCAGCGGAAAAATGGGATTTGCTATGGCAAAAGCGGCTATGCTCCGTGGTGCGGAGGTAACTGTAGTTGCGGCACATACCGAAGTTGAACCGCCTATGTTTGTTGATGTGGTGAAAGTTCAGTCAGCGGAGGATATGTTCAACGCTGTAAAGAGCCGTTTAAATGATACGGATATTGTTATAAAGGCGGCGGCTGTAGCGGATTATACCCCAGTTTCAACTGCTGACCATAAAATAAAAAAATCCGACAGCGATATGAGCATATCGTTAAAGCGGACTACGGATATTCTGAAATATATCGGTGAAAACAGACGTGAGGGACAGGTTATCTGCGGATTTTCAATGGAAACCGACAACGTGATTGAAAATTCACGGAAAAAGCTAATTTCCAAGAACTGTGATATGATTTGTGCCAATTCCCTTAAAAAGGACGGTGCAGGCTTCGGCACGGATACGAATATTATCACGATGATAACAGCCGACTGCGATGAGGAACTGGAACTTATGAGCAAATTCGATGCGGCGAATGTTATTCTGACTAAAATTAAGGGTATGATGTAATAATTCAGGGCGGTCAATCGACCGCCCATTCGTTGTATTATATTAATTAGTATTATATTTAATCTAAGACTGTTTTTTTATTTCTTTTAGGTAATTGTATATGGTTGTTTGAGTAACACCTAATTCTTTAGCGATAGTTGAAATAGATGTATCTTTATTGTATAATTCCATTAGTTTATTTATACGCTGTTGTTTTAATTTAGTTTTATAATTTATAGTTTGAATATTAGCTTTTTTCAAGTATTTGCTTACAGTTTCATCAGAAATATTTAAGTTTTTTGAAATCTCTGATTTGCTAAATCCTTGTAATGCATATTCGGTTATTGTAGCTTGCAATTTTTCCGCTTTGATATCTCTTTCAAATTTATACGTACACGCACCTATGCTATCTCCATCTATAATATATTGACGAATAGTTCCTTCGGCTAAACTTAATTTTGACGATATTTCGCTAAAAGATTTGCCGGAATTATATAGATTAATAGCGAATTTCTTAATATTCGATGCACAGAAGCTTTTAACATAATCCCAATTTATTGAAGTAACGTCTAACAAAGAAGAAAATGTTTTATTACAAATTACGCTGTCCTTTAAATAATCGAATCTTGAGTATCTACAATCAACAGAAATATAATATTTAATTCCGTTTTTTAACGCTGTGTCCTTTTTTATTTCGTCATTCTTTTTTTCTTCAAGTGATGAACGACCTCCAAGATAAGAGAAATCAGAAGAAGTATCTAAAAAGTGCTGTGGACCGTGTGTTTCAACAATAGTATTTTTATCAGAGATGAAAAAATCGTATTCAATATGATTTGCCCAAATAAATCTTTTGTGATATTCAAAATTATATCCCAAATTAGTTAATATGGCGAACATAAATTTTTCTGGTGTAGGAATATTGTCGCTACAAATACACTGTAAACCATCCAAGACAGCACTATCTATACGCTTTCGTTTTTCAGTATTGCAATTGGGACAAATAAAAGATGCTATTCTTCCACTCCCCCTTGAAACGGTATAACCAAGATTCTTATCTTTAAGCATATTAGCAATACTTGGTTCAGTTGTCCATAAATCGTTAATTCCCTTTATTACAACTTGATTACTACAAACAGGGCATCCAACACCATTCAATATAGAAGATTCTACTTTTTCACTTTCAAATCCATCAATTAGGCATCTATACTTATATGCTTTTGAAGAACTTTGTTTATATTGTATTCGAGTTTGTTCAATAATTTCTATTTTCCCAGTTCGAGTAGTAATGACATCTCCACATTTATATTTGTAACCGTGACAGTTCATATAATTAGGATTTTGCAAAATTATGTTTTGTAGATTACAATTAACTAATGAATCAAATCTCAATTTATATTCCCTACCACATTCATCCTTAGCAATAACATATCTTTTATTTTTAATACATACTGAGTCAACAATCTGTAATTTGCCTACGCATCCGTTGTAAGAGTAATATACGAAAGGTTTTGTTTCATTGATTTGGTTCCAATCAATAATTCCTTTTTTGTAAACTAATTTTGTTATATCTATACATTTTAGGAAAGTGCTTCTGTTTAATACAAGGATACTATTATCTTCTTTTTTTATTGTTACAGCATAGTTGTCACAGCTTATAATTTCGACTACTGAACTTGTAAATTTGGTAGAATACACAAGCTTAATTCCTATACAGTTGTTCCAATCCACTTGATTTTTTGTTGGTAAGAAACTAATATCAACATAATCATTTTGGTTAGATTTTATTTTACTCATAACACATTATCAAATATAAATCATATTTCATTGAAGATGAAATTAATTATATTTCGGCTCGCAGGTGAGATTAATTCCCAATCTCTTGAAAATACGCTCGTCAACAGGAGAGAGAATAACGGTGGAATGAACCTCACAGCCACGGAGATTTGAAATCTGCTCCATCGCTCTCTTTGCGTTGTCATCGGTAGTTGCACAGATTGACAGGGCAAGGAGAGTTTCGTCTGTGTGAATTCGAGGATTGTTATTGCCCAAGTGATTAACTTTTAAATCCATAATCGGCTCAATAACGTGAGGCGACATAAGGAGAATACTGTCGTCCAGTCCAGCCATATGCTTCAACGCATTGAGAAGAAGTCCCGATGCCGCACCTAAAAGGTCAGAAGTTCTGCCTGTGAGAAGTGTTCCGTCGGGAAGTTCCATAGCAGCGGCAGGAGCGCCTGTTTCAGCCTCTTTTTTCAATGCAGCTTCAACGGTTTTTCTGCTTTCGGGATTGATATTTGCCTGTTTCATAAGAAGCGACAGCTTTGTAACTTCATCATCGGAAATAAGTCCCTTACGGCGGTCACAAAGTCCCACATAGTAGCGGCGGATAATCTCATCAGATGCCGCCTTGCAGGTAACTTCATCGTCGAAAATGCAGTTTCCAGCCATATTTACGCCCATATCCGTAGGGGATTTGTATGGGGATTCCCCTAAAATATTCTCGAACATAGCATTGAGAACAGGGAAAATTTCAATATCTCTGTTGTAGTTTACCGTAGTTTCACCGTATGCTTCAAGGTGGAATGGGTCAATCATATTCACATCGTTGAGGTCGGAAGTTGCCGCCTCATAGGCGATATTTACAGGGTGACGGAGGGGAAGATTCCAGATAGGGAATGTTTCAAATTTAGCATAGCCTGCATTAAGTCCACGCTTATGCTCGTGGTAGAGCTGTGAAAGGCAGGTAGCCATTTTTCCGCTGCCCGGACCGGGAGCAGTTACAATAACAAGCTTTCGTGAAGTTTCGATATATTCGTTTTTGCCGAAGCCGTTTTCGCTTATGATACGCTGTAAATCCGAGGGATAACCCTTGATATTGTAGTGGTGGTATACGTTCACTCCAAGCGCTTCAAGTCTTGCGGCAAAAGCGTCGGCAGTAGGCTGATTGTCGTATCGTGTAAGGACTACGGAACTTACAAGAAGTCCGATTTTTCTGAAAATATTCAACAGACGGATTACGTCCACATCATATGTAATTCCCAAATCCCCACGGATTTTATTTTTCTCAATATCATCGGAGTTGATTACGATAACAATTTCCGAATCATCTTTCAGTTCAAGGAGCAATTGAAGCTTGCTGTCGGGTTTAAAGCCGGGAAGAACACGGGATGCGTGAAAATCGTCGAAAAGCTTACCGCCAAATTCAAGGTAGAGCTTGTCCCCAAACGATTGGATACGTTCCTCGATTTTTTCCGATTGTAACGATAAATATTTTTTGTTGTCGAATCCGATTCGGTTCATTTGTACGCCTCGCATTTTTTTTCCTAAGTTCTATTGTATCAGCTTTAAGCTTAAAGTTTTTAGTGACAATAGAGGAAATGTTGAAGCTTTCAAGAGAGTCAAAAGTGCCTGCGTCATCAACTTCTGCAATTTTTATTTTGTTAATTATATTATTCAAGTCCAGAT
>CALFMA010000356.1 GCA_937880065.1 uncultured Ruminococcus sp. | reverse complement strand
GCAGATGTCGTGCATAGCTGTTTTTTCTCAAAAGGGGTTTTTAGAGATGCCCTTATCTTATATGTCAGGAGGGCAATTATGAAAAGGAGTACTCGCTGCTTGTATCATAATCAGTTTACCGGTTTCATATCTGATGATGAGCAATCTATACTTGGTGTTCTTTGTGACAATTATCATGGTACGGTACAAAGCACTCAGATTG
The DNA here is from genome assembly GCA_937880065.1 of uncultured Ruminococcus sp. The sequence continues at coordinate 1,898 of CALFMA010000356.1, read as the reverse complement.
AGGCATGGAAAAGCGAAATAGCATTAATGAAGAACGTTCTCCTATCATATCAGAATGAAAACGGAAAGGTTATATTTGAATACGATATCCCGCGACTTGGAAAACGAATTGATGTAGTTCTGCTCCTGAAAGGTATTATTTTCTGCATAGAGTTCAAAACCGGAAATAAAGATGCACTGGCAGAGGCTGATGTAGATCAAGTTCTTGACTATGCTCTTGATCTGACAAATTTTCATAAATTCAGTGAGAATCGTCTGATCGTCCCCATTCTGATAGTATCAAAATATCAAAGATGCTCTACTATTATACAGAAATCCTTATATGACGAAAATGTACTGAACCCCTTGATTGCAGGCGAAACCGGATTGCAGGTGCTCATACAAAAAGTAATAGAAAAATACCACAACCTTCCGCCGCTTGAAGAAAACTGGATCATAAGTCCCTATGCACCAACACCGACTATTATAGAAGCAGCCCGAACGCTGTATGAAAGTCACTCCGTAGAGGATATTACAAGACATGAAGCCGATAAGGTATCCACAGATGCAACAATCTCATGTATCCTGGAAGTGATAGACAGAAGCAAGAGAAATGGCGAAAAGAGCATCTGTTTTGTTACAGGCGTTCCGGGTGCAGGGAAAACGCTTGTTGGTCTGGAGGTTGCAGTTCAACAAACATACCAAGGACATGATGAGCCTATCGATGACGAAGGTGCTATATACTTATCAGGAAATGGACCTCTGGTTGCCGTTTTAACAGAAGCACTTGCTAAAGATAACTACGAGAAATGCAAGGCAAGAAAAGAAAGCAAAAAAATAACCGATTCACGCCGTGAAGTCGGTAAGTTCATCAATATGATACACCGCTATCGTGACAACATGCTTGCCAAGATAAAAAATCCTGTAGAGAACGGTGTCCTTGAAATTGATCCTGAGAAAGCTGTCAAAATGGCAGAATCCGGTTATGGTGAGGTTGAACATGTTGCGATATTTGATGAGGCGCAGCGTTCATGGACGCATAAACGACTTGCAGAGTATCTGAAGCGTGGCGGAACATACGGAAATAAACTGAAAGTTCCGAATTTCCCAATGTCGGAGGCTGCATTCTTGATTTGGTCACTTGATCAACGAGAAGATTGGGCTACCATTGTTTGCCTTGTCGGTGGCGGACAGGAAATTAACACCGGAGAAGCAGGCATATCTGAATGGATTAACGCTTTGAACGATAAGTTCCCTCATTGGAAGGTATATATTTCTCCTAAGCTCACAGAGCCGGAGTACGCAGAAGGGAAAGTCAACGAATTGCTCGCTAAAAATAACAACGTAGAATATTCTGAAAGCCTCCATTTGGGCGTTTCTCTGCGTTCTTATAGAGCTGAAAAACTGTCGGCATTTGTTCATTCGTTGCTTACTTTTAATCCGAATGCTGGTGATTTGTACAGGGAGATAAAGGACAGGTATCCTATTGTATTGACCAGGGATATGGAAAAGGCAAAAAGATGGCTTCACAGCAAGGTTAGAGGAACAGAGCGCACAGGAGTGCTTGTGACAAAAGAAGCGGCGCGTTTCAAACCGCTTGGCATTCATATTCTGCCTTCAGGAGATGAAAACGCAGTTCACTGGTTCCTTGAAGATAAAGTTGATACAAGAGCTTCCAATTATCTCGAAGATGCAGCTACCGAAATTCAAGTGCAGGGATTAGAGCTTGACTATACATGTGTGCTGTGGGATGCTGATATGAGATGCGATAATGGCAAATGGCGTTATTACACGTTTAATGGCAAAACGGCGTGGAACGAAAAAATACCCGATACCGAGAACAAGCAAGAGCAGATCAAATATATGCTCAATGCTTATCGAGTTCTTCTCACAAGAGCAAGGGCGGGCATGGTGATTTGC
>CALFMA010000355.1 GCA_937880065.1 uncultured Ruminococcus sp. | reverse complement strand
GCATCTTTACCGCATTTGTGATAGAATTAATAAGGGTTCGGAAATAACCCAAAATTAGGCATCTGATATTGCTCTCAAAGCAAAACAGAAAATTCAAGAGTTAATTGGGGGAGCAATATGTAATCGGAAAGGATTTTTCTTATGAGAAACAAAATTCTTGCTTTTTTGACAGCTGCAGCGGCGACTTTGCCGTTAATAAAAACATATGAATCAAGTGCGGTTAATTTTACAATGCGTGGTACATTGTACAGCGATTCTGCACTTGTAATGAATCTTGATTGTGACACTATAATTCACGAAAAAAATGCGGATACAAAACAGCTTCCCGGACCTCTTGTAAATATTATGACAGCTGTAGTTTGTATGGAAAACTGCGAAGATTTGTCACAGGAAATTACAATTGATGAGGATGTTTATTCATATCTTTACAATACGGATTATCCCGATGATTTGAGATATGCGGATATTCTTGACGGTGACGTTCTCACATATAACGACCTGCTTTATGCTATGATGCTTACCTCATCAATCGAGGCATCAGAAACTATCGCTTATAATATCAGCGGCGGTGATGTTTCTGTATTTGTTGAGATGATGAATAAAAAAGCCGATGAACTTGGAATGGAGAATACAAATTTCACCAATGCAACAGGTATGTATAATGCGGAACAGTATACAACGGCAAGGGATATGATGAAGCTTACCAAATATGCCTTGGAAAAATCCCATTTTGCAGACATTTGCTCTACTTATATGTATACTCCCTCTGTTCCGAATTTTGACTCTCACCCTCTTGACCAGAAATGGCGTTGGTTCAACTCAAATCTGATGATGGACTCAGAAAATGAAAAGTATTATTACAAGGGCGTTAAGGGTATCAAAACGGGAAATCTTGAACTTGGCGGCAGAAATATCGTGGCAGCCGCAGGAAAAGACGGTCACAATTACCTTATTATCGGATTGAGAGCACCTATAAATGACGAAGAAGGAACAACAAAGTTCTATCACCTTGACGATGCAAAGCAGATGTTTGACTGGGCATTCAATCATTTTTCCTATGAAGTAATACTTGCGGAAACTGCTGAATTAGGGGAACTTCCCGTTGCCCTTGCAGACGGCAGTTCATATGTACTTGCAAAGCCTTCTGAGGAAGTTTCGCTTCTGTGGAATAATGAAATTGATATTTCACTTATCAGTATGGACAATATAACGTGGTATAATAAG
>CALFMA010000354.1 GCA_937880065.1 uncultured Ruminococcus sp. | reverse complement strand
TGATATGGCTTTCCAAGTGGATTCTTGCCAACAATCCCAATGCTCGCGTGCTTATCGTTACCGACCGAGAAGAACTTGACGATCAGATTGAAAAGGCATACAAGGGCGTTGACGAAAATATCGTTCGCACCAAGAGTGGTGAAGATCTTGTCAATAAGCTTAATTCCTATGAAAATCCGTTGATTTGTTCGCTGATTCACAAGTTTGGCAAAAACGGCGGTGAAGCTACTGACAAGGATATTGACAAGTATATTGAGGAAATCAAGAAGGCTTTGCCCAAGGACTACTCCGCTAAGGGCGATTTCGTGGTATTTGTTGACGAGTGCCACAGAACGCAATCGGGCAAGCTCCACGCCGCGATGAAAACCATTATTCCGAATGGTATTTTTGTCGGTTTCACAGGAACGCCTCTCTTGAAGAAGGACAAAAAGACAAGCCTTGAGACTTTTGGTGGTTATATTCATACTTATAAATTTGACGAAGCTGTTCGTGATAAGGTTGTCCTTGATTTACGTTACGAATATCGTGACGTTCCGCAGGAAATCAAATCCCAAAATCAAATAGATACTTGGTTTGATCTCAAAACCAAAGGACTTACTCCACATGCACAGGCAAAATTAAAATCTATGTGGGCGACGATGCAAAAAGTATATTCTTCTCGTTCAAGGTTGGAAAGAATTGCCATTGATATCCATATGGATTTTGAAAAATTAGGGCGTTTAGCTGATGGAAATGGCAACGCAATGCTTGTAGCGGGATCTGTGTATGCGGCATGCAAATACTATGAGATTTTCCAACAGATTGGATTCAAGAAGTGCGCCATCATTACGTCTTATGAGCCGCAGTCGGGTGACCTTCGCACTGATACCGTCAGCGATGACGAAGAAACCGAGACCTTTGAAAAATACGAAATTTATCAAAAAATGCTCGGCGGTCAGAGTGTAGAGGACTTTGAGAAAGAAGCAAAACGCAAATTCATCGAAGAACCTGCCAACATGAAGCTTTTGATCGTTGTTGATAAGCTTTTAACCGGATTTGATGCTCCTCCTTGCACCTATCTTTATATTGACAAAGCAATGCACGATCACGGTTTATTTCAAGCAATATGTCGAGTAAATCGTCTTGATGATGAAAGTAAAGAATATGGATATATAGTTGATTATAAACAACTGTTTGGAAAGATTAAAGATGCGATTAATGATTATACAAGTGGAGCCTTTGAATCTTTTGATGAAGATGATGTTAAGGGATTGATAAAAAACAGAGTTGAAGAAGCTAAAAAATCATTTGAGGAAGCTTTAGAAAAATTAGATGATTTATGTCAAGGAGTAAAAGCTCCAAAATCTACTGTTGAATACCAACATTTCTTTTGTGGAGACTATTCAAAAGGAACAATAAACGAAGAAATTTTTGTTGCAAATAGAGAAAGATTGTATAGATTAGTGTCTTCTTTAGTTCGAGCGTATGTTGAAATAAAACCTGATATGACTAATGTGGGATACTCTCATTCGGAACAAATAAACTTTGAGAAACGTGTTAACTTTTATATTGATCTTAAAGAAGAAATTTATAAAGCAAGTGGAGATTATATATTATTTATAAATATTTGTCAATTACAACTCTCATCTCTTCCTGTTCACAATCTTGTTGTACAGCAGCAGTCCTACGATGCTCAATACTCCAATGCCGCTGAAGATGAGCCATAGGAGTTGTGGCTGGTTCATCTGCTCAACAATTTTCTGGTACAGGCTTGCTCCAAGGAATGAGCCTATTGAACTTCCTATCACTCCGTAGAGGAATGAGTAGCCCATATAAAGCGCCTTTTTGTCGGGAGGAGCAATGATTCCTATGTATGAGAGGAATTTTGGGTGGGTTGTCATCTCACCCAGGGTGAATACCATAAGACCTATAATAAATACCCAAGGGGAGCCGCTGATGCTGAGGATTGCCATTCCCAGGGTTCCGCACCCTATTCCCATTATCATTGTTGGGAGGGCAGGCCAGTTCTGTACCAGTTTTGAAACTATGAGCTGCAGGCAGATGATTACTCCTGCGTTTATTACAGTTACGTGTTCTGTGTCAAATTTCCAGTTTGGATTATCTACAAACAGCCCCAGGAATGAGTTTACAGCGTTATCAAACGGAGTCATGTCTACATATTCCTTAAGGTACCAGAGCACTGTGCCGTACATCTGGAAATAGAGGATCCAGAAGCCCGAGTAGAGGAATATGAGTATGATGAATTTGTAGTCTTTGAGCACCTCTATTATTCCTACAAGGAGCTCCTTTATTGTTTTTCCCTGTTTTGGGGCATCTGCGTTTGCAGCGGGTTCCCTGTAGAGGAATGTGTTTATGAGCATAAGGATGCATCCTACTGCTGCTGCCATATAGAATATGTTGTGGTATCCCTGAGCCTTGAGGATAGGTACCAGGATGAGCGGTACCAGGAAGGCTCCAAGGTTTATTGACCAGTAGAAGATGCCGAAACCGAGTGTGGAGTTCTCCTCTGTAGTTGATTTTGCAATTGTTCCGGAGATTACGGGCTTGAAGAAGCCTGCTCCAACAGCCATAAGCAGCAGTGAGGCAAATACCGGTATATATGAATGGGTAATTGCTGTAAAGAGATATCCGGCTGTTATGCAGGTGAATGCAAAGAAGAGAATTCTTCTGTAGCCATCCCTGTCGGCAATTCCTCCTGCAATTATCGGAAGAA
>CALFMA010000353.1 GCA_937880065.1 uncultured Ruminococcus sp. | reverse complement strand
TTCTTCAACCGGCTGCGTACTGCCGTTCTGATCATCATGATGTGGTGCTATACTAAAAAAGTGGACAAAAAAGGAAAGACAAGGTATAATAGAATAAAACACCAGGAGGAAAAAGAAATGCCAAAAAAGAAAATCACACGCTATACGGAAGAATTCAAGAAAACCATCGTAAACCTGCACCAAAACGGCAAAAGCTATGCCGAGATCGAACAGGAATATGGCGTGTCCCACAGCGCCCTAGCCAAATGGATCAAGCAGTATTCTGTGGTGAAGCCGGATGACGACACTCTCATTACCGCTGAGCAGATCAAGGCTTTGCAAAAGCGAAATGCTCAGCTGGAAGAGGAGAATCTCATCCTAAAAAAAGCCATTGCGATATTCACGCCACACTCAGGCAAAGATTAAACGCAGTCCATTCGCTGCGTCATGAACACGCTGTTACAACACTTTGTCGGGTCTTACAGGTCAATCGGAGCACCTACTACAAGTTCCGCAACCGCAAAGATTCTCGCAGAACCGTTGAAAACAGAGAGCTTCGTGCAAAAATTCTTGCACTTTACATCAAAAGCGACAAGAGATTGGGTTCGCAGAAAATAACCGAATGCCTTGCACGAGAATATCGCATTCACATCAGCTGCGGCAGAGTGTACCGTCTGATGAAAACGATGAATCTTCCGAAAATGAGCACATTTAAGCCACCGAAACAAAAATCTCATTCCTATGCTGAAGGCGAATCCTGCAAAAATCTGCTGCAGCAGCAATTCAAACCGGAAAAACCGAATATGGCTTGGGTATGCGATTTTACATATATCAGAGCCGGAGGTCGATTCTATTATCTTTGTGCGATTATGGATCTGTTTTCTCGTAAAATCATTGCATTTCGCTTGTCTGCCCGAATCAATACCGACCTTGCCGTTGCAACGCTGGAGGATGTAACGGTTTCTTTTTCCGGAAAAAAGATCAGCGCCTGTAAGATTGGTGACGACGCCTACGTTGCCGGGACGGATCTTGATATCATCAAAAAGTTTGACCTCATAAGCATAGGGATTGATCCGGTGGCGTCCGGTGCCGAGAACCTCTCTGACCACGCCCCGGCTGTCTTTATC
>CALFMA010000352.1 GCA_937880065.1 uncultured Ruminococcus sp. | reverse complement strand
CGTCAACCTCCCTTGGAGTGCGACAGCACGCCTTCGGTAGGTTTCCTTGCAGCTGTCGTACCTATCTGTTTTTTCTTTAATCAAACGAGTTTTTAGAGATGCCCATATGAAACTGCCTGTAAATTCAGAAAAATGGCAAATTGATTCCCCGAAAGATATTGTGTGTATCGCTGCACCGAATAATTTTGATATATCATCGGGAGATGAACTAAAATTTCCTCTTGCCAATAGTGTGAAAATCAGCGGAATACTTACAGACCCTTGTTATATTCCCTGTTTTCTTCAATGGAGTACATCACAGGGGATTGAGAATTTTTATAGAAAATACAGCCTGAAATACTATTCTCCCGAAGAAGAATGTCTTGAATGGTTTATGAGTTTCAGCGAATTTTCAGAAACAGGAATTGAAACTGATAATACTAACAAATCATTTATTGCATATGATGTGAACCCTACAGCTGAAAATACCACATATAATGAAGAATTGCTGAAAAACAATTATCAATGCGGAATACGTTTAAGCAAAATCAAGGAACGCACAGAAAACTCAATTAATGATATTCTAAAGAAATTTATCCCGATTGCAGTCTGCACATTCGTTGTTATAATGATTGGTTTTATGAGCAGTACAGCTATAAATACCTTGCAGCAAATGAAAAATTACGGAACAATGTTTTTGTGCGGAATGAACTGGAATGACTGTATAAAGATTCTTTTTGCCTATAATGCCTTAATAATGATAAGTTCAGTTTCAATTACATCGGTTATTTTCGGAATTTTCAAATTAATGAATTTGTCGGCGTATTTAGGTCTTTCATTTGGTATGAATAATATTGTAATAACAGCAATTATCATATTGATAATAATTCTGCTGAATTTGATAATTCTTTCAGCAGTAGTGAGAAGAAAAACTCCTGTAGATATTATAAGGGGGAACTATTAATGGTTAAAATAAAAGGATTATATAAAACCTATAATTACAAGAAAAATGATGCCTTTGAGGCTCTGCATAATGTTACGATCGAAATTGAAAAAGGATCAATGACGGCAGTAATCGGAAAATCGGGTTCCGGAAAATCTACATTACTTCATATTATCGGATGTATTGATACGTTTGAAAAAGGTTCATATAAATTTATGGATAAAGAAATCAGCAGAATGAATAGCAGACAAAGTTCCTTTTTCAGAAATAAAAATGTGGGTATAGTATTACAGGATTTTGCCTTAATCGAGTCGTATTCAGTAGTTGAAAATGTTATGTTGCCTCTTTATTTTTCTAAAGGTAAATTCAATAAGAAAAAACTGCGTGAAAAAGCGATAACAGCTCTGAAAGCTGTTGGTTTAGACAATTTATCAGAAAAATCCGTCAACAAGCTTTCAGGCGGACAAAAACAGCGAGTTGCAATTGCAAGGGCTATTGTGAATAATCCAAGTCTTATACTTGCCGATGAGCCAACAGGTGCATTGGATACACAAACATCTGCTGAAATTATGGACTTGTTCCATAAGCTAAATGAAAAAGGACATACAGTTATTATTGTTACTCATGACCTTGATAT
>CALFMA010000351.1 GCA_937880065.1 uncultured Ruminococcus sp. | reverse complement strand
ATCTATTACTTCACATAAGGTTCAAACTACACGAAATCAAATTCGTGGGATTAAAACTGATGACAATACTCAGATGATTTTTATTGATACACCCGGTATTCATACACCTAAAAACAAATTGGGAGAATTTATGGTAACTGCCGCATCTTCTACGTTTAATGAGGTGGATGTAATTATAATGGTATGTGATGCTACTGACAGATCACTGTCTAAGACAGATGAAAAAATTATAGAAAAATTAAAAGAAATAAAAAATAAGCCTGTTTTTCTTGTTATAAATAAAACTGATGCTGTAAAGAAAGAATTGCTCTTAAATAAAATCGCAGAGTATTCTGAGTTGTATAATTTTAAAGAAATTATTCCGATTTCTGCACTGAAAAGAGAAGGTGTAGATTTGCTTCAAGATATAATATTGGGCTGTCTTAAAGAAGGACCTCAGTATTTTCCTGCGAATATATCGGCTGATACAACAATGAGAACGATTGTGTCGGAAATAATCAGAGAAAAAATACTGCTTAATACGAATGATGAAGTGCCGCACGGTACAGGCATAGAAATCATTCAGTATAAAGAGCCTAAAAGAGCAGATGGTGTTACAACGATAGAAGCTAATATTTATTGTGAAAAGACAACTCATAAAGGAATAATCATTGGAAAAAACGGTGACAAACTAAAGAAAATAGGAACTTCTGCAAGAAGAGATATTGAAAGAATTTGTGGCGGTCAGGTTAACCTTAAATTATGGGTTAAAGTGAAGGATGATTGGCGTAACAGCCCGGGGATGTTAAAGGAACTTGGTTTTCAATGACAAAACACATAAAAACAGAAGGAATTGTATTAAAAGAAACACCACTTGGAGAAAACGGTAAATTGCTTGTATTCTTTACTAAAGAATACGGCAAAATTTCCGTAGCTGCAAAGGGAGTAAAAAAACCGGGTAGCAGCCTTGTACAACTCTCTCAATTATCTGCATACAGCCGACTTGAATTGTATAAAGGTAATTCATCTCTTTATACGCTAACAGGAGGAACTTTAATTGAGCCTTTTTTTGGTTTGTCTGAGGACTTTGAACGAATATCTGCTGCCGGCAAAATGTCCGTAGTTCTCCTTAAAGTTATTCAAGAAGATTTACCGGACGAAGAAACATTAAGACTTTTTTTAAACAGTCTGTATTTTATTAGTTCCGGCAAAAGAAAGCCTGAATTTATTAAAAGCATTTTTATGTTAAAAATGATGCAATATCAGGGTATATTACCGGAAGTGCAAGAAATAGAAGAAATGTGGAGAAAAAAACTTATGAAAGGTACTGTTAATGCGCTGGAGCATATTTTATCATCTGAAATAGGAGATCTTTTTGCGTTTGGAGTATCTGATATAGTTTATGAAGAGTTAGAAAGCATTGCAGAAATGTTTTCTTTTGAAATAAATTAAAATGGAGGTTATTATTTATGCCAACTTATATTGAGAAAAAAATAGGAGACTTAAAATCAGGTGATTATATTCAAGGTATATTTTATATAAAAGAATCAGAGCTAAAAACTACTACAACAAATAATAAATATATGAATTTTACATTCGCAGACAAGACCGGTGAGGTAAATGCCAAGTTATGGGATTGGGACGAGGATAATGCGTCGAGATTTTGCGTCGGAATTCTCGTTAAAGCAAGAGGAAATATAATTGAGTGGCAAGGTCAGTTGCAATTTAAAATTGATTTTATGGGAAAAGTTCTTGATTCGGATAACGTTAAGATAGAAGATTTTATTCCGTCTGCACCATATTCAGGCGAGGCAATGTTTAAATTTTTATTTACAGTGATAAATGAAAAAATGCAAGATGAGGACTTTAAAAAAATATGTACGTACGTACTTAATCAAAATAAAGATGCACTTATGATAGCACCTGCAGCAAAGAAAAATCATCATGCTATACGTTCAGGATTATTGTATCATACTTCCACAATGCTCAGAAGTGCCCTGACATTATCTTCTATATATAATTTTTTGAATAAAGATTTGTTATATACAGGAGTAATACTTCATGATATGGGCAAACTCTTTGAAATGAAACAAAGCGAAACAGGTCTGGTATCAGAATATACAGTTGAAGGTACGCTCCTTGGACATATTATTCAGGGAATTAATTATATAGATCAAATAGGAAAAGATATAAAGATTGATCCTGAAAAGATTTTGCTCATAAAGCACATGATACTTTCGCATCATTATATTCCTGAGCACGGAAGTCCAAAGGCACCTGCTTTTCCGGAGGCCGAGTTGCTTCACTACCTTGATATTATTGATGCTCGCATGTATGATATGCAGCAAGCTATAGATGGTACGGAATCAGGCTGCTTTAGTGAGCGTATCTGGTCGTTGGAAAACAGAGCGGTTTATAAGAGTCCTGCAATTTATACAGATGCAGATTGATTACAACTAAACGGAGAAGTAATATGCTTAGAATTATTATTGGACGCACAGGATGCGGTAAGAGTGAAAAATGCATAACAGAATTCAATGCTTATATCCAGGAAAACCGAAGTGTTGAAAGTGCTTCTTATCTTTTTGTGCCGGAACAATATAATATGCTTACAGAAAGGCGCTTGCTTAATTACCAAGTAAGTGAAAATTTTCCTGTAAAAGGATTAATGGGACATGAGGTTTTGAATTTTAAACGTTTTGTCCATAGAATTTTAAGCATTTATGGTCTGTCAAAAACGAAACAGCTTACGGAATGTGGCAAGATAATGCTTCTTACTGCCGCAATTTCAAACAAAGCCAAGGAACTACTGCTTTATAAATCATTAAGAGAAAAAAACGGGGAAATAATAAAGGTATTGTCTTTAATTGACGAATTTGGTAAGTATGGCGTAACGTACAGTCAGTTAAACAGCATAAACACAGAGGATTCGTATTTAAACAGAAAATTGCATGATATTGCATTGATTTATGAAGAATATGAGAATTTAAAAAAAGGTAAATATTCAGACGAGAATGATGCTTTTGAAAATATGCTGGTGCATGTTGAAAAGAATGATTACTTCAAAAATAAATGCGTTTGGATTGACTCGTTTACCGGATTTACTGTACAAGAAAATAAGCTTATAAGATTAATGCTCAGACAGTGTAAGTGCATTACAATCACTTTGTGTACTGATAATTCCGGAGAGCCGGCGTTCGCTTGCATAGATAAAACATTACAGAGTCTTAAAGTCTTAGCCGAGGAAAATTCAGTAGAAGTTGAAATTATTAATCTAAGTGCAAACAGAATGTCAAACAAACAAAAGTATAACAATGTCAGCCTTTTTAATACCAAGTTTGTCCATCCCTATAATTGCTGGATTTCCTCCATTTCAAATCTTGTAATAAAGATGATTTTACAGCAATATTAAACGTATAAGATTTATAAGGACCTACAGGGACAAAGCTGGCACTCATCTGCCAACAGTGCATATCTCGTGTTATGTTACAAGTCATATAAGAGA
>CALFMA010000350.1 GCA_937880065.1 uncultured Ruminococcus sp. | reverse complement strand
CGTTTGGATTTACGGGGCATGGTTCACCTCCTGCCATAAAGAAAGCCCTTGCAGGATTTCTCCCACAAAGGCTTGTTGTATTATCTGCTATTATATATTATATCACTTCTTTCCGAAAAAGTCATCCGTGATTTTGGACACTTTACTTTCCGAAGAGGAGAAGTGCCAGCTTTGCAACAGCGCGGTTCTTCTTTTTGTAGGCAGATGTTCGTTCAATGCTGTACTTATCACAGATTTCAGAAAGGGCATCAAATCTCTCATCATCTTCCCAATAGAACTGCTCCAGTACATAACGCTCATCCTCGGAAAGCGTATCCCATGCAGGCTGAAACCATTCCATATATTCCTTTGCCTGACGGTAACGCTCACGAAGTACATCGATCTCATCAATGGCGGCAGTTAGACGGATTTCACCGGACTGGGGATTGAAACTGCCGGACGGCATATCGGAAAATGCCGGACTGCCGATACTGGTCATGTCATCGTGGATGTTGGCGATTTCCTCATCGGTATGTTCGATGATATAAGCCATGCTGTTGTAGTCCTTGAGTGCGTTGATTGCCGCACCACGCTTATCAAGATACTGCCAGATAATATTCATAATCTACCTCCGAAGTAATGTATTCCACTCGGATTGTCATAGATTGTCTTTGGTTTTCAATGATTGTCATATGTTTTCAAGTTCAGCCTTCACTGCCTCCAGCAATGCCGACTGTGTTTCATCCTTTTCCTGCAATGCCTTCATCATACGCTCATCCACCGTACCTTTGGTGATGATGTGCTGAATAACTACGGTTGCGGACTGCTGTCCCTGCCGCCATAGCCTTGCTACTGTCTGCTGGTACAGTTCCAGACTCCATGTCAGCCCGAACCACACAAGACAGCTGCCGCCCGATTGCAGATTCAAGCCGTGGCCGGCAGAAGCAGGATGTATCAGTGCTACGGGGATTTCACCCTTGTTCCATTTGTGGATGCTGTCGGACTTATCCATAGTGCTGTGTGGAATATGCAGCTTTTTCAGACGCTGTTGTATGCGTTCCAGATCATGCTTGAACCAGTACGCTACCAGAACAGGCTTGCCATTTGCGGCTTCAATCATATCTTCCAGTGCATCAAGCTTTCGGTCGTGGATATTTACGGTTTCTCCGTTATCATCATAGATCGCACCATTCGCCATCTGTGATAGCTTATTGGAAAGACTGGCAGAATTAGCGACGGTAATCTCACTGTCAGGCAGTTCCAGAATCAGTTCTTTTTTCAGTTCTGTGTACTTCTCCTTTTCAGAGTCCGAAAGCTGCACCACATATTCAGAATTCACAAGCTCCGGCATATTCAGGTGGTCTGTTGCTCTCATGGAAATGGTGATGTCGGAGATCTTCTCATAGATGGCATCCTCCGCACCGGGTAATGGCTTGTAGGAATACACCACCATGCCATTCCGCTTGTCGGGGGAGAAGTATTGCAGACGATATTGCCCGATGAATCTCCCCAGACGCTCTCCCATATCCAGCAGCCGGAATTCTGCGTACAGATCCATGAGACCGTTGCTGGAAGGAGTACCCGTCAGTCCCACAATGCGTTTCACCTTCGGTCTTGCTTTCATCAATGCCTTAAACCGTTTGGTCTGATGATTCTTGAAGCTGGAAAGCTCGTCAATGATCAGCATATCAAAATCAAGCTTGATTCCGCTTTCCTCAATGAGCCACTGCACATTTTCTCGGTTGATGATGTAGATGTCTGCTTGCTTTTGCAGTGCCGCTTTTCGTTCCTCAGCAGTACCAACTGCCACGCTGAAGATGAGATCCTGCAAATGCTCCCATTTTCTGATTTCGTCAGGCCATGAATGCTGTGCTACACGGATAGGTGCGATCACCAGAACTTTTCGGATTTCAAAGTAATCAAACAGCAGGTCATTGATGGCAGTCAGCGTCACGCTGGTCTTGCCCAGTCCGCAGTCAAGGAACAGTGCCGTAATGGGATGCTCGATGATGTAGCGGACTGCATATTTCTGATAATCATGGGGTTTGTATTTCATCCAGTATCCCTCCAATCTGTTCGGGGTTATCCAGCACAAAAGTCATGAATCCTAAACGCCGGAGAAGGCGGTGTCTTGCCAGTTGTAATTTTCTTGGTCTTTCGCCAGGAGCTTTTGCCTCCACAAAGGCGATTCTCCCCATGGGCATCAGGATGATTCTGTCGGGGACGCCTGCTGTGCCGGGAGATATGAACTTCCAGCAGACACCGCCTTGGGTTTTGACGGCATCAACCAGTTTCTTTTCAATTTCTCGCTCACGCATCATGGAAATACTCCTGACAGCTTTTGCAGTGGACTGTCATCATTCTTAATATTCCGATGCCGTGGCTTTTGTGCTTATGTTTCATCATTGCAACATTCCTTTCTCGTGACATGCACGGGTTTCATCATGAAAACAACGCATTTTCGGGAAAGTGCAGGTGTGTGATGGTCATATCTAAACCTTATATATAAAGACTATTTTTATAAATTTCTCTCGCCTGCGTAAAGTATGGATATAACATTCACCGAGTTGCACTTTCCCAATTTTACGCACTTTTTTAGTGCTTTGAGTGCAGGTCGGTTAGTTCAGAAAATCTTCCATTTCCAGCCGTAGACCTCTGACAATAATGCCCTTATTGGTTTTCTTTCGTTCAAAGCCAGCCTGATCCAATGCACCATAAAAGTCAGTGGTACTGCGGATAAACTCACCATTCTCATTGCAATAACGGCGGTACTCCTGATATAACGCACTGGACTTCTCCTGAAAACAGCTGTCAACCTCACAGCACTCCGCCAGAAATCTACCCAGCCAGTCATTGTCCTCACGGTAATTACCGATTGCATCCTTCACGCACTGCGGCGGCTCAATTTGGAAATTGGCAGTAATAACCTTTCTTGCACCTTCAATCAGCCATGACAGCACTGCGCCGCCTGCGTTATCAATGAGATACTGCGTGTAATTCTTGCGGTCATCTTTGCCGGTGATCTTCGCATGAAATGGAATCACAATCAGTCTTCTCCATGTACCGTCATCAGAGGCAGACACCTTCGGAAGGTGGTTGGTATACAGCACAAGGGTATGGCTCGGCTCAAAGGTAAACGGAGCCTTGAACTTCTTCTCTGCAAAAATCGGGTCCGTGGAACACAGCTGTTTTACAACGGAGGTATTCAGTCTCATGCCTTCCTGCAATTCTGCGGCGATAATGAGTCTCTTGCCCTTCAGCTCTGCAAGCTCCGGCTTGACATTTCGCTTGCAGTTGACCGTCAGTGCGTCCGCTGACATATTGCCGCTGTAGCTGCCCAGCACCTTGAAGATGACATTCCAGAAGGTAGACTTACCATTTCTGCCGTCACCATAAGCAATAATCAGTGCTTCAATGTAGACCTTTCCGATCAGACAAAGTCCGCAGATCATCTGCACATAGTCGATCAGACTCCGGTCACCACAGAAGAACACCTGCAGGGCATCCTCCCAAATCTGCCTGCCGTCCTCACTGGGTACCACCGC
>CALFMA010000349.1 GCA_937880065.1 uncultured Ruminococcus sp. | reverse complement strand
TTTTCGACCAACTCCGACTTCGCATACCTGTTCGAAGTGGTAATTAAACATCACATAAATAGTAGTACGATTATTGCTTGCGGTTTTGTGATATTTAATAATCTTACCGTCAACCTGCTTACCCTTTGTTATTATTTTCTTTATTTGTCTTGCCCATGACATCTGCCATACTCCCAAATAAATAAAAATTACTGAAGGCACGCAAATGTATATGAAACCGTAATTAAGACTTTCCCAACTACCGGATAACAAGATACCCACAATCATCCCTATTGCTATAGCAGCACCAACAGTAAGTGCAACTATTGCAGCTGCATAACATCCGGACAAACTAAATTTAAAGCCCTCTAAGGGATTAGAAATGACTTTATATTCTGATTGCTTTATTTTATTTCTTTTCATAATTTACGATTCTAAACTTTCCAGATTATAATGTTTTAAAACATCGTCCCATGTTTCAAAGCCCCAATCGCTAAGTTTTCTTGTTTCACCGCTACATCCCATTGACACGAGAGGTTCTTGGGATTGATAACAGAAAGAGTTGCAAGGTGAATAATCGTTATCAAACTCAACTATATATTCTATTCCCTTTAGTGTAGGATGTTTTTCAATGAGATAGCTTCCAAAACCGTCATCCTCTTGCACGACGCTATGTATAACCTTGTTACAAATTTCCCTCTCGTCAACGAAGTATTGACTTGCATCTACCCTTATAGCAACAGCGACTGACGATGTTGCTTCCATTATGAATTCGTCAACTGGAGCTGTTGTATCGGATTTCTGCATGGTTGTATTTTGTTCATTTTCAGTAAGTTGAACATTCTGCTCTGTAGTTTCTGTTGAGCTTTCATCAACAGAAGCTGTTGTACTTGACTCCTGCACAGCAGTATTCTGTTCGCTCTTATTAATGTCAGTATCATGTCCGCAGCTTGACATTGTTAATGAAGCAACAGCTATAATGGTTGTAATTATTTTCTTTTTCATAACCCATTGCCCTCCATATAGGCATTTCTGAAATAGTTTGATTAAAATATTAAATATTCAATAACGGAATTTGACATAAGAAATCCGCTTTCCGTCAGGGCGATTTTTTCGCCGTTGTATGTGATATATCCTGCCTTTAAAAGGGGCGGGATTTTTTTTATTAAATCGTCTTTATGCTGCGGAAAGTCGTTTAAATCATATCCCTCAGCCAATCTCAGCCTAAGCATTGCGTATTCCTCAAAGCCGCAGGGGGAACTGTCGGTTATTCCCGTTATCTGTATAGGGGAGTTGATAAATCCCTGTAAATCGCCTGAAACTGCAAATCTTGCACCCTTGTAGCATGAATGTGCCGACGGACCTATGCCGATATAGTCAAGGCATTTCCAGTAGCGGCTGTTATGGCGGCTTTCAAAGCCTTTTTTGGCGAAATTTGACACCTCATACTGAAAAAATCCTTTTTCACGGAGCCGATTCACCATAGCCGTGTACAATTCCGCAGATGTGTCCTCATCGGGAATTTTCTCACGGATTTCCATGCAGTCAAAGGGCGTTCCCTCCTCAATTTTGAGGATATATGCGGAAATGTGCTGAATTGGCAGTTCAGCCATAGCGTCAATGGAGCGAATGAGCATTTCCTCCGTCTGATTTGGCAGGGCAGCCATTAAATCGCAGGAGATATTGTCAAATCCAGCGGATTTTGCGTCATATACGGCTTTCACCGCACGTTCAGCGGTATGAGTTCTGCCGAGAATTTTCAATTCCTCGTCATTCATTGACTGAATACCCATAGAAAGCCTGTTAATTCCCGATATACGGAGCTTTTCAAGCTTTTCGGCAGTAAGTGTATTTGGATTGGCTTCAAGGGTTATTTCAGCGGAATTTTCCACATTGAAATTGTCATATATTTCCCTTAAAATTGCGGAAATCTGCTCCGCTGACAAAAGTGAGGGAGTTCCGCCGCCGAAATAAATCGTATCGGTAACCGTTGATTTATCCGAATAATGGCGGATATTCCGCAGTACAGCCTCAACGTAGGATTGAACCTGTTCCTTTCGGTAGGGCAGGGAGTAAAAGTCGCAATATCGGCATTTTTTACCGCAGAACGGAACGTGGATATACAGTCCGAGGCTCATTTTACTGCTTCAACTCTGATAGCAGGGGCAAGCTTGAAAAAGAATGCGTTTACAAGCTTTGGAACGATGAATTTAAGTGCAATAAGTCCTACAACGATTGGCACTTCGTAAAAAGCAATCCACTCAAAAGATGTACCCCAGAATGACTGGGATTTGAGGTAAATAAATACAACGAGAGCAAAGCAGATTACTGAAAAAACGGCATTGAAAACGGTTGCACCCATGCCGTTTACAGCTTTTTGTCCACATTCCATACACACTTTACCCTGTGAATTCAGCTGTCCTGCAAATGCTTTTTTCCACGGATTGAAGCTTTTTTTGCCGCAATGAGGACAATTATAGATTCTGTTCATTTCAAATCCTCCTAATTTGTATGGGCGGATAATCTCCGCCCATGAATAGTTAGTTATTTAGATAATGGTCTTAATTTTTTCCTTTTTCTTGTTTTTGCAATTCCGAAAATGCGGAAATATTCAAGAATAACAAGTCCCGCAATGAAAATTCCGAGGGAAATTCCAATCCACAGACGATTTGTGTTATCGGATTTTGCGGCGATATACACCACAATTCCTACAATTACAATTGCCCATACAAGAGTGATTTCACGTAGAGAAATTTTCAGACGGCGGAAGAAATTGCGGATTTTCGCCCCTTTGATTTCCATTAATTCCGTAACTGTTGAAATTACGGAGAGAATGAGCCATATAACCGAAAGGGCGGTCAGGATATAGTAAAAAATCATAGCATTTTCCTCATGTATCAAGTTTGAGAACGCTCATAAATGCCTCCTGCGGCACTTCTACTGTGCCGAGCTGACGCATACGCTTTTTACCCTCTTTCTGCTTTTCAAGGAGCTTTTTCTTACGGGTAATATCACCGCCGTAGCACTTGGCAAGTACGTCCTTACGCATAGCCTTTACAGTTTCACGGGCAATGATTTTTCCGCCAATTGCCGCCTGAATAGGCACTTCAAAGAGCTGACGTGGAATATTTTCTTTCAGCTTTTCAGCGATTTTTCTTGCTCTGCCGTATGCCTTATCTGTGTGGATAATAAAGGAAAGAGCGTCCACAATATCACCGTTGAGGAGGATATCGAGCTTAACAAGCTTTGAGGGAACATATCCCATCATTTCATAGTCAAAGCTTGCATATCCCTTTGTACGGGATTTCAGCACGTCAAAGAAATCGTAGACAATTTCGTTGAGGGGGAGTTCATAGTGGAGTTCAACACGGGTATCATCAAGATATTTCATATCCTTGAAAACTCCACGCCTGTCCTGACAAAGTTCCATAATATTTCCCACATATTCAGAGGGGGAGAGGATATTTGCCTTAACCATAGGTTCTTCCGCAGTCTGAATAAGAGCAGGGTCGGGGTAATTTGTTGGGTTGTCGATGTATACCACTTCGCCGCTTGTCATTGTTACCTTATAAATAACAGAGGGGGCAGTTGTGATAAGGTCAAGGTTATACTCACGCTCCAGTCGTTCCTGAATGATTTCCATGTGGAGAAGTCCGAGGAATCCGCAGCGGAAGCCGAATCCCAGAGCAATTGAAGTTTCGGGTTCAAAGGAAAGTGAAGCGTCGTTAAGCTGAAGCTTTTCGAGGGCTTCTCTTAAATCTCCGTATTTTGAGCCGTCGGCAGGATAAATACCGCTGAATACCATGGGGTTTACATTTCGGTAGCCTTCAAGAGGTTCTGCCGCAGGGTTGTCTGCAGTTGTTACGGTGTCGCCTACCTTGGTATCACCGATGGACTTGATGGAAGCGGGATCCATGCCAACTTCAGCAGCAACGTCAGTGTTGTAGATGAAGCCCATGGGAACGCACAGTTCCTTGTTGGTGGGGACAGCGTAGTTCACGCCTTCAACCTGAGTACCGGTGATGAACGCGGGGTTCAGGGAAGACAGGA
>CALFMA010000348.1 GCA_937880065.1 uncultured Ruminococcus sp. | reverse complement strand
TTAAACATGGATATTCCAATAAGAATGCGATCAGTAGATAGCATCATTCAAGAAATAAGAGATATTCTAACATTATATCCTGACTTAAAGAGCATAAGGATTTTGGATGACCTTTTTCTTAGAAATGATAGAAGTATTGACATGGCAAATACGATTTTTTCAAATTTTCCACAAATAAGCTGGCGAGGAATGGTTCATGTTCTATCTCTGATTAGGAATTTAAAAAAGGCTGCCGAATTGCCATCTAGTCATTGTAAAGAGCTTTTTATGGGCATTGAATCTGGTTCAGAAAGAGTAAGAAAACATATCAACAAGTTAGGATCAATTCAAGAAATATTAGATGTTGCCACTGCAGTATTAAATAACAATATCGATTTGAAAGGCTATTTCATTTTTGGCTTTCCTGATGAAACGGAGGAAGACTTTAAAAAAACATATGATCTGGCTCTACGAATAAAAGAGATTTCTTTAAAGACAAGTGGTTGTTTTAGAACAAGCGTTTTTCAGTTTAGACCATATCACGGCACCAAGCTATACAATGAAATAGTTTATAAAGGTGGAATAATTGAACAATTTGAATTAAATAGCTCTATTAGTCAATTCGAAGGGCGTTCGCAGTTCAATTTTAGTGCCGGAAATTATAGTTTAGAGCCAGATGATGTATTGAATAAATACATAATTCAAACGCAAAAAATAGGTGAAATCAATGAATGAGAATATAATATCTTGTCAAAAATGTGGTCTTTGTAAAAATCAGCCTCCACTTTTAGACATAAAGAAAAAAAGTCAGGTTATGTGGGTCGGTTTATCCGCAAAAAAGAAAACAGATGAAAAAGAATGCCCTTTGTCTTCCATAACAAATTCTGGTAGATTAATTCAACAAATCGAAGAAGCTTACACGGATTCCACGTTAGTAACGTATCGAACAAATTTAGTTAAATGCCTTCCTTTAGATAGCAAACATAAACTTCGTTATCCCAACAAAACAGAAATAGATGCTTGCTTTAGCAATTTAATTACCGAAATAGATTCTGTATCTCCCAAAATTGTATTCTTGTTAGGGAAAAATGTATATTCAGCTATTGACAGGCACTTTAAACTATCCTTCGAAAAATGGGATGGTTATAACTACTGTTATAAAGAAAAATCGGGCATATATTATGTACCTATTCATCATCCTTCGTATATACATGTTTATAAGCGTAAAGAAATTGATGAATATATTGCTGGCGTTATAAAAATAATAACTGAACTATTATAAAACAGCCCCTCATCACTGATCTAATATAATTCAGTGATGAGGGGTTTCCCTCTCACTATTCACTTTTCAATACTAATAGTCACTCCCGACTTGAACCGAAACTCCAAGTATTCATCGTGGACGGTTACTTTTTCAAGCAGCTTCTTCACCAGAGCCTCATCAAACTCCGTAATCTCACTCGATTGAGAACGGATGAATTTTTGAAGTTCCTTGATGCGTTTCGTGTGTTCTTTCTGTGCAGCATCGTCCATACCTTTCTGTGCCTGCAGCTCACGCAGACGCAGAATTTCTTCTGTTATGTCATCATAGTTCTCACGGTGCTCTGTTCTGTTGATTAGTTCCTGCTGAAGTTCAGCCATTCTCGCTGACAGAGTTTCAGCCGACATAGGATTAGCCATATTAAGTGCTACTTCAAGATTTTCAGCAAGCCTTGACAGATAATCGCTACTGTTGCCGACCATTTCATTAAGTGCCTCAATAAATGCTGCCTTTAGTGTTTCTTCACTGACAGTTCTTGCACGGCACCTGTCTTTGTCGTTCAATCGTGTGATGCAGCGCCAGACAATTGATTTCTTGCCCCTGTTATTCCAGTGTATTCGGCGGAATTGCTCACAGCAATCGGCACAACACACCATTTGCGAAAATGCGTGATTTGCACTAAACCCTTTTTTACGTCCGAACCAATCCTGTGTTGCTCCCCTCCGTGCCATTTCTTCCTGCACCATGAGAAACATCTCTTTCGGAATAATCGGTTCGTGGTCGTCCTCAACATAATATTGCGGCTGCATACCAGTGTTCTTTACACGCTTTTTGTTTAGAAAATCCACGGTACAGGTCTTTTGAAGAAGTGCATCTCCCATATATTTCTCATTTTCAAGAATCAAGCGCACACCGCTATCATACCATTTCGTTTTCCCCCTTGACGTCTTGATGCCGTCACGCTCTAAACCTTTAGCAATCTTTTTACAGCTTGCACCTTCAAGATATTCACGGAAAATTCGCTTTACAATTTCTGCTTCTTTCGGATTGATAATCAAGCGTCCTTCTTCATCCTTATCATATCCGAGAAAGTTTCGGGCATTGACCATTACTTTTCCCTGCTGAAAGCGATACTGAATTCCTATTTTTACATTTTTACTAAGCGACTCCGATTCCTGCTGTGCCAGCGATGCCATAATTGTAAGCAAAACTTCCCCTTTAGAATCCATTGTATTTATTGATTCCTTTTCAAAGAAAACAGGAATATTTATTTCTTTAAGCATTCGGATGTAGTTTAAGCAGTCAACGGTATTTCGAGCAAAACGGCTGATTGATTTTGTAAATATCATATCAATCTTTCCCTCTTTGCAATCCTCAATCATAGCGTTGAACTGTTCTCTGCCTTTCGTTGAAGTTGCACTGATTCCTTCATCCGCATATACATTGACAAGTTCCCATTCGGGATTTGCTGAAATGAATTCACGGTAATGTGCAATCTGTGTTTCATAACTTGATGCCTGTTCCTCATTGTCAGTTGAAACTCTGCAATAGGCTGCTACACGAAGTTTCTGAACTTCAATTTTAGCTGCATTGTTTCCTTTTTGCGGTTTGGCAGGTATTTTTATTACATTCATTTTATCACCTCGATAAGGCTGTAGACGTATTCAGCTTGCCTGATAGGATCATCATAATGCATCTTCGGTTCAGAAATGCTGAACTCCGTATAGAATGGCGGAGCTTGCAGACGTTTTCCTTGAGGATGCTTTTCTGCCCTGCGTATCAGTTCGGCATTGGCTCTCGCAAATGTCTGCCTACTGATAATTGCAGGATAAAACTCATCACCAACATAACAGCTATTTCGTATAATGCGTTTCACCATACTGTGTACCATTGGTTTACCTGCATTTACAGAAGCATCACGCAAACTCATTCCGGAAAGATAACCGTTAAAGATATTTATGATAACTGCCGCTTCCGACTCATATACAACGGCTTCACCGTTTACTATTTTGTACCCGTACATACTTCCTCCTTTAAGGTCAAACCGCATTTCAATCGGAAACCGATGCAGGTTCTTGTGTACACATAAATATTTTCTACAAAATCAGAAAACACCTCATCTCTAAATTCCGTAAGCATCTCTGTAGTTTCTATAAAGTGCAAAAGCTTTTCAGTTTCCTTTATCCCACGATGTTCTCCAGACTTATCGAAATTTTGTAATGCTGCACGGATTTCCTCATTTTCCTTTTCTACACGCATTAATTCCTGATTGTATAAGGCACTGTCAAGGAAACCATTTACTCGCAATTTACGCAAATCATTCTTTCTGTCAACATTGGATTGCAACTTATTCTTCATTCGTATTATCTCTTGCAGATTTCTATCTTTATCGGAAATACGAATAGAATCATAATACGGCAAGATTACCAGTTTGCAGCCGAATATCAGCTTGTTAATCATCGTAACAAAGGCTGCCTTTATCGCTTCATCTTTAATAAACTTCATTGAACATTCCGTTTTATTGTACAGATGTTTTGTACAAGCCCATGCAATTCCAACTGACTGTGTTTGACGTTTAAACTTTTCACCACACTCACCACATATAATAATGCCGGAAAACGGATATTTATTATGATACTTGCCAGTATCCTTTTCAATATTGCGTTCATCACAATGCTTTTGTATCATTATCTGTGCCTTATCAAATTCTTCTTTACTGATAATCGGTTCATGATGTTCTTCAGCATAATAACTATCAACTTCACCGTGATTATGATGACGTTTAAAGTTGCAATCCGTATACGTTTTCTGAAATATTGCAGCACCATAATATTTTTCATTGATGAGTATGCCTTTAATTGTGGAACCAGACCATTCTCCGCCTTTACGGGCAGGTACTTTCATTTTATTCAGCATTTGTGCAATCTTGTATGTTCCCATACCATTTAATGTTGACGAAAAAATCAGACGAACCACGTCTGCTTCTTTTTTATTTATTATCGTTCTTCCCTCATCGCTTTTGGTATAACCATACGGCAAACTTCCAAAGATAAATGTTCCTGCCTCAATTCTCTGCTTTATTGCCCACTTCATATTTTTTGATATTGACTCCGATTCATCCTGTGCCATGCTGCTGAGAATAGAAAGAACCAACTCACTTTCCATACTGCCTGTGTCAAGGTTTTCTTTCTCAAAATATATCGGAATACCGTAAGAAATCAATTCACGAACAATAGATAAGCAGTCAAATGTGTTTCGAGCAAAACGGCTCACAGATTTTGTCAGCACATAATCAATCCGACCAATGCGACATTCATACAGAAGTGCCTGCAAACCATCACGGACTTCTGCTTTTGTTCCTGTAATACCGAAATCATAAAATATTCCGGCAAACTCCCAATCAGAATGCAGTTTAATCCATGATTCATAATGAGTTTTCTGTGTTTCAAGGCTTTCTTTCTGCTCGTCTTGTTCTGTACTAACACGACAATAAGCAGCCACACGTAGTTTCTTCTTTTCAGTTGGCTGTGCCTCAATTTTTCTGATATTCATGAAGTTTCCCTCCTTTCTCGTATGATATATTAACTCTGTTCCGATGATTTTTCAAGTGTTTTTGGTAATAAGTCTACATACATAGGAGAGAAAGTTTGGCGGTTAATTTTCGTTAATTTGTCATACTCGTCAAATGTAATATATCCTTTTGTATAAAGCACTTCCGTAATTGCCTGTGCCTTGTAATATCCGATTTCATTAAGGATTTTCTGTTGTTCCATACTGCACCTCCTTATTGATAGCCTGAAAAGTCAACCCCTTCAAGTATCAGTCAAAGAGAAATGCTGAAAAATTAACCCCTAAATAAAAAAGGCTGCCGAGGAAAATTCCCCGACAGCCATAAACTCAGATGTCTTTCTTATCAACCCAACCAGTCACATACTGACCGATAGGCGTTTTACCGCAATAACCAGCCTTCGTTGTAATACGATACCTGCCGTTGACCTTCACACCATCATACAGATAAAATGTACCCGTTTTCTTAACACCGGACTTTGCGGTAGAAGAAGCGT
>CALFMA010000347.1 GCA_937880065.1 uncultured Ruminococcus sp. | reverse complement strand
TTTTTACTTTTTTATATAAATTAACTATTTCTATTAATGAAGAACTTGCTTTAATAGAAAGTGAAATACAAGAAATATTAGGAAAAGTACAATTTAAAATAAAATATTTAGGTTATCCCACTGTACTGCTAAATAAATTCAGAGAGAATTAGAAATGAGGTGAAAATATGACAATTCGCGAAGAAATTGAATTATTGGAAAAACAGCAGCTTTCACCACTGGCTATGGCGGCAAGTGATAGTGCAGGGCGTGAACGAGTTGAAGAGCCTGATATCTTGCGTACTTGTTTTATGCGTGACCGCGACCGAATTATTCATTCGAAAGCATTTCGCCGGTTAAATCAAAAGACGCAGGTTTATATTACCCCTTCCGGTGATCATTATCGCACAAGGTTGACCCATACGCTGGAAGTTAATCAGATTGCCAAAACGATAGGAAAAGCATTGCGCTTAAATGAAGATTTGATGGAAGCAATTGCATTGGCTCATGATGTCGGGCATACGCCGTTTGCGCATACCGGTGAAGAAGTATTGAATGAGCTGATGCCGGGGGGCTTCAAACATAATGTGAACAGTGTACGTGTGTTGAGCCGCATTGAAAAGCATAAAAATATGCCGGGATTAAATCTTTCCAAAGAAGTATTAGATGGTGTACTGTATCATAGCGGGTATGGAAAAGCGACAGACCATGCAGCTACACTGGAAGGTCAAATTATTCGGTTTAGTGATAAAATTGCATATGTTCAGCATGATATTGACGACAGTATTCGTGCCGGTGTGCTGAAAGAGGAAGACTTGCCTGAAGAATATACTGCGGTTTTGGGGCATAGCCACGGGGATCGTATTACGACACTTGTAAAAGATTTGGTGCAGCATGCGCAGAAACTGATGAAAAACGCTGTATCAAGAGACGAAATTACGCTTTGTTTTACACCGGAAGTGGATAATGCTATGCAGGGGCTGCGCGCTTATATGTTTGAACATGTGTATCAGAGCGGAATTTGCTCTATGGAACGAGAACGCGCTGCGTTGGTGGTGCGTTATCTGTTTGAGCATTACAGCAAATATCCGGAACAGATGCCTGCACTCTACCAGCAAATTGTACTGGAAGAGGGGATTTCGCAAGGGGTATGTGATTATATTTCCGGTATGAGTGATGAATATGCGGTTGACCTTTATACGGAGCTTTTTGTTCCGAAATTCTGGAAATAAACGGAGGTGTGAGCTGTGGCATATAATGATGATTTTACCAATGAACTGAGAAGTGCAAATCCCATTGATAGTGTTATCAGCTCATATGTTCAACTGAAAAAGCGTGGCAGAAATTTAATCTGCAACTGCCCTTTTCACTCCGAAAAAACGCCGTCATTTACGGTTTTTCCTGATACACAAAGCTTTTACTGTTTCGGCTGCGGTGCAGGAGGCGATATATTCACCTTTGTGATGAAAGCCGAAAATCTCGACTTTATGGAGGCTGTCAAACTTATTGCCGAAAGAAGCGGCATGGCAGTTCCCGAAAGAAAAAACGGTTCTCCCGACAACAGCCGCAGGAGAACAAGAATTTACGAAATGAACCGCCTCGCCGCCAATTTTTTCTATAAAAATCTTGTAAGCGGCAGGGATAAATCAGGTCTTGACTATTTCCGCAGCCGTCAGCTAAGTCCCCAGACTATCAAAAAATTCGGTCTTGGTTATGCCTCTGACTCGTGGGATGAGCTTTGCACAATGCTTACTGCCAACGGCTACACCGAGTATGAAATTATGGACGCATGGCTGGCAGGACGTTCACAGAAAAGCGGCAGGCTTTTCGATATGTTCCGCAAGCGTGTCATGTTCCCCATTGTGGATATGCGTGGAAATGTCATAGGTTTCGGCGGACGTGTCCTTGACGACTCAAAGCCAAAATACCTCAATACAAGTCAGACTCTTGTTTTTGACAAGGGTTCAAATCTTTTTGCTATGAATTTTGCGAAAAATTCCGACAGCAAGCGGCTTATTCTCTGCGAGGGATATATGGACGTAATTGCTGTAAATCAGGCAGGTTTTGACAATGCCGTTGCTACTTTGGGAACTGCAATTACTCCCGATCAGGCACGGCTTGCCAAGCGTTATGCCGAGGAAATAATAATCGCTTACGACAGCGACGGTGCAGGTCAGACTGCTGCCCGTAAAGCTATTTCACACTTTTCAGACGTGGGACTCCGTACCCGTATTCTCCGTATGGAGGGTGCGAAAGATCCCGATGAATATATAAAAAAATTCGGCGTTCAGCGTTTCCGTATGCTAATTGACAAATCCGATGACGCTAATAATTTTCTCATTGACCGATGCGAAAATGATCTGGATATTGACACCGAGGCAGGAAAAGTTGAATTGCTGAAACGTGTTTCCCGTGTTCTTGCGGATATTCCCTCCCCCTTGGAGCGTGAGGTTTATATTTCAAGAACAGCTGCGAAATACGATTTCCCCGTTGATGTGCTTAAAGCCCACATTGACGATATGGTGAAGAAAAATAGCTATTCCGAGAAAAAAGACGAATGGCAGAAAATTAAAAATCAGACTACACGTCATACAGATGAAATAAATCCGCAGGCTAAGGATTTCCGAAAGGAAGCAAAGGCGGAGGAAATTATCATCTGCTACTTAATGTATCAGCACGAGGAAGCTTCAAAACTCCGTCAGCAAGCTCCTCCCGAGATATTTGTCACCGATTTCAACAAGAAAGTTTACACTGCAATTCTTGAAATTGCCGAAACACAGGAGAATTTTTCTCTGTCGGCTCTCAATGAGGTATTTTCCGCTGATGAAATGGGTAAAATATACGGCATACAGGCTAAAAACCGTGAAATGAAAATTTCGGTTTCTTCTATTGCCGATTGTGTCAATGTGCTGAAAAATCACAAGGGAAAAAAATCAGCGGAGGATATGTCCAACGACGACCTTTTGAAAATGTTCGCTGATAAAAAATCATAGGGATAATTAACATCAGGGGTTCTCTAAAAACCGAAACACGTGTGGAATTTCGTACATGGCAAATATTAGA
>CALFMA010000346.1 GCA_937880065.1 uncultured Ruminococcus sp. | reverse complement strand
ATGAACAGGGGAATACCTGCAATTCCCACAAGAGCCATTACCCAATTCTGACTGAACATAACCACAAGAGCCACAATCAGCGTAATTGAATTTGACAGAATACTTGTGAGAGTTCCTGTTATAACCTGCTGTACCCCTGCAATATCGCTTGTCATTCGGGTGATTATATCGCCCTGATTATTTGAGGTGAAAAAGCGTTGTGACATCTTTTGCAGGTGCTTGTACATTTTATTTCGCATATCGTAGGTGATATGCTGTGCAATCCACGTGTTCATATAGCTTTCGAGAACGCCTATGAGATTTGCTCCAAGGGTTACAGCCAATGACAGCACAATGAAAAGCACAAGCTTTTTCATACTTCTGCCAATAAGTCCCTCGTCAATTATCTTACCTGTTAATACAGATGGCAAAAGATTTAAAATTGAGGAAATTACAATTGCAATGAGAACAATAAGCAGCTGTTTCCAGTATGGTTTCAGATAGGAGAAAATCCGCACCAGAAGTTCTTTTGTAACTTTCGGGCGATTTTTCTTTTCCTCCTCCGTGAGAAAACTCTGCCTTCTCGGACCTCCTACAGGCGGCATAAAAATCCCTCCAATTAGTTATTCTTAAATCTGCTAAGGAATTGTTTTGTACGTTCCGAGGCATTTTCTCCGAACAATTCTTCGGGAGTTCCCTCGTCGGCAATAACTCCGCCCTCCATAAAAATTATGTGGTCAGCCACATCACGGGCAAACCCCATTTCGTGGGTAACGATAACCATTGTCATACCCTCGGCGGCAAGATTTTTTATTACCTTTAAAATTTCTCCTGTAAGTTCAGGGTCAAGTGCCGATGTAGGCTCATCGAAAAACAGCATTTCAGGCTGTAAAGCCAATGCACGGGCAATTGATACACGCTGCTGCTGACCGCCCGATAATTCGCAGGGATATGATTTAGCCTTGTCAGCAAGTCCCATTTTTTCAAGAAGTTCCATAGCTGTTTTTTCAGCCTCTGCCTTATTCTTTTTGAGAACACGAATGGGAGCCTCCGTGATATTACGCAATACGCTCATATGGGGGAAAAGGTTGAAATTCTGGAAAACAAGACCGATATTAAGTCTGATTTCACGGAGTACGCTTGGGGACGCATACACCTTTTTGCCCTTTTCATTTGTAACAAGCATTTCCTTGCCGCAGACGTTAATTTCTCCGCCGCTTGCTTTTTCAAGCTGATTTATACAGCGTAAAAGTGTGGATTTACCGCTGCCCGAAGGCCCGATAATCGCCCATACTTCGCCTTTATTTACAGTAAATGAAATATCCTTTAAAACCTCGGTTGAGCCGAAACTCTTTGAAAGATTTTTTACTTCAAGCATTGACATAACATTTTCCCTCCTTATTTGTAGTAATCCAGCTTTTTCTCAATAGCTGCGGATATAACGGTAAGAATCATTGCAAGGACGAAATAGAAAAGACCTGCAATGAAAAGGGGAGTGAGGGAACTGTATGTCTGCATCTGCTGTTTTGCTTTAAGAGTGATTTCCGCAAATGCAATTACATTGGCAAGGGAAGTATCCTTGATAAGGGTAATGATTTCATTTGAACTTGCAGGCACAACTCTTTTCACAACCTGTGGCAGAATGATGTGGAAAAATGTCTGAGTTTTTGTCATACTGAGAGATGCCGCAGCCTCATACTGACCTTTTGGAATTGACTCAATACCGCCACGAAAAATTTCCGCAAAATATGCGGCATAGTTAAGGGTAAAGGCAACGATAATTGCGTTGAACATAAAATTGTCGTCCTGAATATTTATGCCGCTTAACAAAGACTGCACAAATGAGGGCAGCTTGTCATTCTGTTTAAGCATTGGCACAGCGTAATATGCAACGATAATTTGCAGCATAAGGGGAGTACCACGCATAATGAGTATGTAGATATTTGTAAGCCACGAAACAGGCTTAAATTTGCACATTTTAAGCAGTGCAACAATCATTCCCAGAGGGATTGAATATAAAAGCGTAAATCCGAAAATTTTCAGCGTTGGTCCGAGATACTCCAAAAGTATCATAAAGACCTTTCTTATTTCTTCACCTGACATAAAAATTAACCACCTCGTTAAGAAAATTTAGTGCATTACTATTATAACATATTATCATACCCAATTGCAAGCTATTTTTTAGTAAATCTGCGATTTATTGCAAACTGTGCGGAAAGGCCTGTAAAAGCTCCCGAAATACAGCCGCAGCAGATGAGTATGGGGAGATATGACACAACGGCAAATGTTCCCGTAACAGCGATTGCAGCGAGAGTTTGCCCTATATTATGGGAAATTCCCCCTATTGTACTGCATAGCCATATGTGATTTTTAGGTATGAATTTTTTAAGCATAATCATAGCTGACAGGGCGAAAATTGCTCCCGATAAGCTGTAAATTATGGCGGAGATATTTCCGCCGAAAATTGTGCCGATGATAATTCGTGCAAGCGTGACGAGGACAGCGTCCTGCCATTTGTACTTAAAAAGCACATAAACCGTAATTATATTGGCAAGTCCTGCTTTGACTCCTGTAATGGGGATAAGGTCGGGGAACTGCAATTCCACGATAAATATGACAGAGGCTATGGCTGTAAGCAGGGCAAGCCGTGTAAGCTTTTCAGTTTTCATTTTCAACAGCCTCCAACGGTAAATCGGCGGTAAGTCTGAAATCCTCGGAAATATTTTCGGAAATTGTCACATTTCCCGATTGCTCCACAAGGATATACGACATATGCGGGCGGTCAGCCATAAATTCCACCGCTTTTTCTTTTCCCATAACGAAAAGTGCCGTTGAAAGTGCATCACACATCAAGCCGCTTTCGCCTATGACCGTAACCGATGCAAGTCCGTTATCTACGGGACACCCTGTGAACGGATTGATGATATGGCAGTATTTTTCTCCGTTTTCTCCTGTGAAATATCGCTGATAATTTCCCGAAGTCACCACGGATTTATCGCAAACTGAAACAGTTCCCAGCGTTTCATTGGGAGAAAATGGATTTGCAACCGCAACGCTCCACATTGAGCCGTCAGGCTTATTGCCGATGGCACATACATTTCCGCCAAGATTGATTATTGCGGAATTTACGTCGTTTTCTTTTAGTATTTCCGCAATTTTATCTGATGTGAAACCCTTTGCCAATGCACCGAAATCCACTTCGTATTCATTGGGCAGAGTGACATTATTTCCGTTTATTTCGATTTTGGAATAATCCACCAATTCAAGCTTTTTGTTGATTTCTTCCTGTGTTGGAATTTTGTTTTCATCGGTTGTAAATCCCCATAGTTTCAGCAGGGGATAAATGGTAATATCAAGATTTCCCTGTGTGTTTTCCCCTGTTTCAATGGCAAATTCAAGGAGTTTTTTTACGTCATCTTCAACAGCAACTGCTTCACCGCTGGCGGAATTGAGCATATACACCTGACTGTTTTCATCGGTAACTGATAAAAGCTTTTCAAGGCGGTAAATTTCTTCTTCTGCGGAATTTAATGCAATATCGGCATTTTCACCGTATGCCTTAATATTCATATATGTATCCATAGCGAAAATATCACGGCTTTGGGATTTGCTGCGGTAATTATCACATCCCCACAAAAGCAGTGGGACAATGCAAAGGAGTAAAATTAAGGGCATCTCTAAAAACCCCTTTTGAGAAAAAACAGCTATGCACGTCATC
>CALFMA010000345.1 GCA_937880065.1 uncultured Ruminococcus sp. | reverse complement strand
ATTTTTCAATGGGCAGGGAATTGCCCTCCTCGTCAAAGAAAACTATATTGTCGATATAGAAATTGCCCTCATTCTGAGCACCCCAACGCATAACCTGAAATGTTGCTTCGTCCATTTCTTCATTCCAGCATTGACCGCCAAGAGCAAGGAGGAATTTCATTTCAACGTGAGCAGCTCCCGACATTGGGAAATTATACTCGCCGCCCTCCCATTCTGCGAAATCATACCATTTATCCCCTGCTACATTAGCACCGCCGCCGCCGCCAATCCAGCCGGGAGCGTTAACGTTTTCCCCGTCGTCATTCTTGAATTTATCCGATGTAGCGTCGGCATAAACGTCCATTTCAATTGAGCGAACCTTTGCAAGATTTTCGGGAGAGAGCAGTTTTGCGGCATCAAGCTTGATTTTCTGAACTGTTCCGTCAGCGTAATTTGTGCCTGAATCCTTGAAACAGAGCATTTTATTTCCCTCAACTGTTTCAATTGAGAGTGTACCCTGTGCGGAGTCAACATCCTCCACAGTAGGCTGTGCAAAGCTGAAATCCTCATCATCAAAGGTAATTCCATTGGGGTCATCGCACTCAGCAGGCACAGGGGGAACGAGTTCCTCCTCTGTGGGTTCTTCGGTTACTTCTTCCGTAGCTTCCTCTGTGGGAGCTTCAGTAGTTTCAGAAACTTCGGAAACGGACTCAGATGATGAAGAATTATTTTTTTCACATCCGACAAATGCAGCAGCCATAGCCATAGCGGAAAAAACCGCAAGTAATTTTTTCATTTCCATATTAATTATCTCCTCATAGAATAAATACTGCGTAAATCAATGTGTATACTTTAATTTTAACATAAAACAGCAAATTTTAAAAGAGTAATAACAAACAATATTAAAAAGAAATTTTTGTCATTTTGCACAAAATATGTCATTCTGCCTTATCAATTGTATCAATTACATCTTTCATAATGTCAAATACGGAGATTTTAGGCAAAATTTTTACTGATACATAGGGCTTTTCTATTCCGCCGAATGTGACTTTTCCCTTGTATGCAGAGGAAAGTGCCGCTATTCGCTCGATTGTGAGAGCTTTTGTGTAGAAGTACATCTGACCGTTTTTCTGCGATATTTCGGAAATTCCAAGATGTGCCGCCTTATTTCTTATAAGGGAAACATCAAGAAGTCCCATAACAGATTTAGGCGGTTCACCGTAGCGGTCAATCAACTCGTCCACAAGTTCATATTTGTCCTCGTCAGTCCTTATAATCATAATTCTGCGGTATATCTCAACACGCTGATTAAGGCTTGAAATGTAGCTTTCGGGGATATGTGCGTCAATCTGAATATCCACAAGACACTCGGGAGTTTTTTCGGGAATTTCGCCCTTTTCCTCGCAGATAGCCTCGGATAAAAGCTGCAAATACATATCATATCCCACCGATTCCATATGGCCGTGCTGACTGCCGCCGAGAATACTTCCTGCCCCTCGGATTTCAAGGTCACGGAGGGCAATGCGGAATCCGCTGCCGAATCGGGTAAATTCTTTCATTGCACTAAGCCGCTTTGAAGCAATTTCCGTGAGAACTTTGTCACGTTTGTATGTGAAATATGCGTAGCCACGGCGGCTGGAGCGTCCAACTCTGCCTCGCAGCTGATACAGCTGTGACAAGCCGAATCTGTCGGAATCCTCGATAATAAGCGTATTTACGTTGGGAACATCAACGCCCGTTTCAATAATTGTGGTGCATACGAGAATATCAATTTCGTGTTCCACAAGCTGCTCCCATATATCGGACAATTCCTCCTGACTCATCTGACCGTGAGCAACGGCAATTCGTGCTTCGGGAATCATATCCTTTAATTTAGACGCACAGGAAACGATAGTTTCAACACGGTTGTGAATGTAGTACACCTGACCGCCACGGCGAAGTTCCCTTGTAATTGCCTGTGCAAGGACAGAGGCATTGTACTCAATAACATAAGTCTGCACAGGATAGCGATTCTGCGGCGGTTCTTCGAGAACTGACATATCACGGATACCGCTCATCGCCATATTGAGAGTACGTGGAATTGGGGTAGCCGACAGCATAAGCACATCAACTCCCGAGAAGCTTTCCTTGAACTTTTCCTTATGGGCAACGCCGAAACGCTGTTCCTCGTCAATTATTGCAAGTCCTAAGTCTTTGAAAACAACGCTTTTCTGAATGATTTTATGAGTGCCTATAAGTATGTCAATTCGTCCCTGTTTCAGCTTTTTGATAATTTCCGCCTGCTGTTTTGGATTGCGGTAACGGCTTAAAAGCTCGATATTTACGGGGAACTGGTCAAATCTGCGGAGTGCCGTCTGATAGTGCTGAAATGCAAGAACGGTGGTGGGGGCAAGGATTGCACATTGCTTTCCCGAAAGAACGCATTTCATTGCCGCACGGAATGCAACCTCGGTTTTTCCGAAACCTACGTCACCGCAGAGAAGTCGCTCCATTGGGCGGATACGCTCCATATCTGACTTTATTTCTGAAATTGCAGTAAGCTGGTCATCGGTTTCAACATAGGGGAAACGATTTTCAAAATCGTGCTGCAATTCATCATCGGGATAAAATGCAAATCCCTCGCTTTTTTCACGCTTTGCATAAAGAGCAATAAGTTCCTGTGCCATATCCTTTACGGCACGTTTGACATTGTTCTTTTTCTTCTGCCATTCCCCTGAACTCAGCTTTGTAAGCTTAACTCCCGTATCGTCACGGGGACCGATATATTTCGACACCATATCAAGCTGAGTTACGGGAATATAAAGCTTATCCGTGCCTGCATACTGAATGGTGATGTAATCCTTTGTGACACCCTCGATTTCAAGCTTGCGTATGCCGATAAATCGTCCGATACCGTGGGAACTGTGAACGATTAAATCGCCCTCGGTAATATCCGCAAGACTGCGGATTTCCTCGGATTTTGGCTTTTTCTTCTTCCTTGCTCTTGTGGATTTGCTCTCCATTGTAAGTCCCTGTGTGATAAGGACGGAATGGTTTTCGGGGAACTCAAATCCACCGCTTAATCCCGAGGGAATAAGGCAGACTCTGCCCTGTATCATAGTGGAATTTTCGTTGGCTATGTCACAGGGAATATTCTTATTTTCGAGGTCACTTTTTATAATCGGCAGAGTTTTTTCGCTGCCTGCACAAAGGGCGATTTTATAGCCCTGTCGGATATAGTCCTCCAACTCCTCGGCAAGGTGCTGTAACTCGCCGTTCCACAGGGAATTCTGCATAGCCTCAAAGCTGATAAGTCTGCGGAAGTCAATACGCTCTCCGCCCTGCAAAAATGTGCTGATGTAGAAACATACGTTCTTTTCCGCTATATGCTGAATTTCGGGCAGTTCCACAATCAGATTGTCAAGGCCTCTGCAAAGGAGTCCCTCCTCCATAAGGATTTTCACATCTTCGCTGAAACGTGTGGTTATGCCGTGGGCAGCTTCGGCGATATTTGAAAAATCGCTGAAAAGAACTGCACCGTCGATATAGTCAAAAACTGTTGAAAGCTTTTCATATGCAAGGCTGTAATACTTCATACCGTGGGGCAGAATTTCCCCCGAATTAAGGCGGTTTACATCTGCTCCGAGATGATTTCTGATAAGCTCGGTACGCTTGCCCCTTACCTTTTTAAGAAGTGCGTCAAGCCGCTCTGCCAAAAGAGTGCAGTCGCATAGAAGTTCGCTTGCAGGGGAAATTGAAAGGGTATCCACAGCTGTATCAAGTCGCCGCTGAGTTGCCGTATCAAATTCAGAGATACTTTCAATTTCATCGTCCCAAAGCTCAATACGCACAGGTTTATCCGACTGAACAGGGAAAATGTCGATAATACTTCCCCTTACGGAAAACTGTGACGCTCCCTCGACCTTTTCACATCGCTGATAACCGCATTTTGTAAGGTCAAGGCACAGCTTGTCACGGTCAATTGTATCTCCTGCGGAAATTTCAATTGCCGATGAAATGAGAATATCGGGAGGAATTACAGGCTGCATAACCGCTTCAATGCTTGCACAAATCACATCACAGTCATTGTGTGATGCCCTTGAAAGTGCGGAAATACGCATATATTCGTATTCGTGGTTAGAGCTGTCAACAGGGGTGAAAACCTGTTCACGAGAGGGGAAAAGCACAGCGGATTCCCTGCCCGTCATAATATTTATATCCTCGCAGAGTTTTTTCGACTCCGCCTCCGTACCTGTAACAACAAGATTAACCCTGTTTCCCACAAGTGAGGAAACAAGGCAGGCTCGGTGGATATGTGAAAGACCTGTTACGGAAACAGGTGAAATCTTTTTGTCAAGACATTCGAGAATACTTTTATATCCCGAAAGCTCGCTGAAAACATTACTGAAAAGCTTCATTTAACGCTCCTATGAGTTGAATTTGTTCATAGCCTCGTCTGTTTTGCCCTGCACCATAAGCTTGATGCACTCACAGGCATTTTCAGCTGCGGATTTGAATTTCTCCATATCCTCCTTGCTGAATTTTCCCAGTACCCATTTTGCTAAATCATAGTCGGGGTGGGGCTTTTTGCCTACGCCCATTTTAATGCGTGGGAAATCGTCCTTGCCTGTCAGTTCGATGATACTTCGCATACCGTTGTGACCGCCGTGGCTGCCCTTTCTGCGTATGCGGAGTTTGCCCGGTTCAAGGGAAATATCGTCATAAACCACAATAAGACGGCTTGTGTCAAGCTTGTAGAATTCAAGAGCCTGAACAATGGATTCGCCGCTGTTATTCATATATGTAGTGGGTTCAAGGAGCAGACAGCGGACGCCGTTTATGTTGACTTCGGCAGTTTTGCCCTTGAATTTAAGGCGGCTGATACTTTCGCCCATTTGTGTGGCGAGAGTTTCAAGAGTGCAGAAGCCTGCATTGTGGCGAGTTCCCTCGTACTGCATACCGGGGTTGCCCAGACCTGCTATTATATATTCTATTTTACCCTGTGGGGCGTGGGAATTTTGTGAAATCCTGTCGAACACATCAAAAATACTCATATTAATCTCTCCATACTGTTGTTTTATTCAGCTTATTATATCATATTTAAGCCGAAAAAGTCAAGGGCAGCACCCTTGACTTTTTATCAAATACGCAATTATTTCTGAGGATAATTCTTCCACATATACCCAACCTTGACTACTGTTTCTATGTGGCAGCTTGCCTTTCCCAAGGCAGCACGGAGTTTTTTAACATGAGTATCTACGGCTCTGTCATATCCCTCGTAATCCATTCCCCATACGGCATCAAGTATCTTGTCCCTGCTCAACGCTATGTTATTGTTGTCAATGAAATACATCATAAGCTCATATTCCTTTGGTGCCATAACAACTTCTTTACCGTTGACAGTCACATATCTTCGTGCAGGCTCTATTTCTATTTCGTCTACTACAATCCTGCCATTTTTAGTCATAAGCCCGTGGTATCGTTTAATAAGGGCGTTAACCTTAACCAGCAGAAGTTTTGTTGAATAGGGCTTTGTCACATATTCGTCAGCACCTACTTCATAGCCGTCAACGATGTCATTTTCCTCCCCAAGTGCAGTAAGAAAAATCACAGGAACATCATACTTTTTTCTTATGTAGCTGCAAACCTCTTTTCCGTCTTTCCCAGGCATCATTATATCAAGTATAATAGTATCATATCTGTTTTTATCAACCAACGCACAGGCTTCATCGCCGTTTATTGCTGTATCAACATCAAATCCGTTCTTGCGGAAAAACAATGCGGCTATATCACGCAATGCCGTGTCGTCCTCTGCTAAAAGAAGCTTATATTTATTCTCCATTATTACCCACCTTTTTCATTTCAAAACTGAATGTAGTTCTTCCTGCATTGCTTGTACACTTGAATTTTGCATTATGAAGTTTCAGTATGCTTTTGTTTATTGCAAGTCCCATACCGCTGCTTCCGATTCTGTCAGTTCTTGTCTTGTCTGCCTTGTAAAAAGGTTCCCATATTTTTTTGATATCTTTTTTGCTTATAGTCGTACCGTCATTTCCTATAACGAAAAGTATTGTTTTCTCATGAATGTAAAAATCCATATTAATTGAGCTTTGAGCGTACTTGACAGCATTTGTAATAAAATTATTGATAACTATTCTTATCATTTTTGGGTCGGCATATACGTAATAATCACCGTCCTCATTATCGGTATAGATTTTTACATCAAGTTCACGTTCGCTGATTATCGGCTTCATTCTCTCATATATTGCCATAGCCATGGAGTAAATATTAACTTCTTCCAGCTTTATATTTTTCTTCAAATCAAACTTAGACATATTAAGCATACTATTGATAATATACGTCATATGGTCAACTTCTGAAATAAGCTTTTCTGCATATTCATGTCTGTCGGCTTCATCAATATATTCCCAGTTCTCGACATAAGCTTTTGTAATTGCAAGAGGTGTTTTAAGGTCATGGGCAATACTTCTTGTAAGGTCCTGACGCATAATTTCATAGCCTTTACTTTTAATGTACATCTTTCTTATAAAAAATATAACTAAAGTTTCAAGTGCAATAAGAATAAGCAGGCTTATAACGTATATTTTAACATTAGCCCTTAACGCAAGTTCGAGAGGATGAAAAAGATATATAACATATATGTTATCAGTACCTGAATTGATAGCGGCATGGCTTATATAAAAAGAGGTAATAATATCTTTCTGGGCATGGACTACTACATTTTCGAGGTCATATACTCCATTGCTGTATGAAAACGACGGAAATTCATCTTCATCTGTTGAATGACCAAGAGAATAGTAATAGTAGTCATCGTTACTGTTGCTATATTCTTTAAACCACGAATCATCTTTTGTTGCAGCAAGTGTATCTTCAAGCTTTTTCTTTGCCTCATCACACAGCTTTTTTTCATATTCTGTTTCTGCAATTTGACGGTACTCTAAATAAAAAATATTTTCACCACCATTCCATTCCGATGTGCTTATAGCATTTTCAGTACAAGCCAATTCGTTTTCACCTATAGTATATTCAAATTGAACATCTGAATAATCAGTGCTTGAAATAGTACCATTGAATATGAAAGTATCGTCACACATGGCATCAATTTCGACATTTTTACCCCATGGAGAATTGTATGGAAAATCAGAGTTGATTAGAATATATCTAGAATCCTCAGTTTCAGTAATCAGTGATAAAGCACCTACTCTCATAAGATTACCAGATTCTATTTTTTTACCGTCATCACATATATACATCTCGTAATATCCGACATCATTTAAACCGGAATTAATATCAAAATCCCAAAACAAATCGGGAATCACATCATTGTCAGAATCAATCTCAGATGAATTAAGGTTGGGATCTGTCATTAAAAACGATTGACGATTTATTACGCTTGACCATCCATTATTCATAATTGTAGTCGCTGTTTCATATGTATACCATACCCCAACACCACCAAACAACAGAAGAATAAGTGTAGTTATTACCACCGACAATAAAATATAATGCTTTTTCATTTGAATACTTCCTTTCATATCTGAGTTTCTGATATGATTATATAATAAAGATGTGTACTCTTTATGTACCTGAAAAAATTCTTTATATGCTGTGTTTAATTATATTTTACCATAATTAAACTGAAAAGTCCAGTAATACCGCCTGAATTGCCGAAAAGTTTGTATTTTTTTCAAATGATTTTTATTTAAGCCCTCTACCATTTGCATTTAGAAATTTTTAGTTTTTACAAGGTAGTAGGGGATGATATTAGCCGCCAGCTAAAGGCTAATGGCTAAAAGCTAAAGGCTTTTTATAAAAAAGAACGGCGGAAAAATTCCACCGTCCTTTAATTACGCATTATTTCTCGTTGTCCTGCCATTTGAAACAGTCCGAAAGTAAAATTACCTCGTCCTTAGCAACATTGAGAAGTCCGCCGTCGGTATGACCGATTTTCTCGGTTTCGTCCTCTAACTCAATTTTGCAGTCACATTCCTTGACAGCTGTAATAAAGGGAATATGACCAGCCATTACAGCTAAATCACCCTCGATACCTCTCACGGAAAGCTTTACTGCATCGCCCTGAAAAATATTACCGTCAGGGGAGGAAATTGTCAGTCTGAATTTGTTCATACGTCAATTCCCTTAGCCTTTTCAACAGCCTCGTCAATTGTTCCTACAAAGAGGAATGCAGACTCAGGCAGGTCATCGTGCTTGCCCTCGATGATTTCCTTAAAGCCTCTGATAGTTTCAGCAAGGGGTACATATGTACCAACAATACCTGTGAACTTCTCCGATACGAAGAAAGGCTGTGAAAGGAATCTCTGGATTTTTCTTGCACGCTGTACAAGAAGTTTGTCCTCATCTGAAAGCTCGTCCATACCCATAATTGCGATAATATCCATAAGCTCCTGATAACGCTGGAGTATTCTCTGTACCTCGTGGGCAACAGCATAATGCTCCTCACCGAGAATTTCAGCGGAGAGAATACGGCTTGTTGATTCAAGAGGGTCAACAGCGGGATAAATACCCTGTGAAGCGATATTTCTTGAAAGAACAGTTGTAGCGTCAAGGTGAGCAAAAGTTGTTGCAGGTGCAGGGTCAGTAAGGTCATCGGCAGGTACATATACCGCCTGAATTGACGTAATAGAGCCTTTCTTTGTAGATGTGATACGCTCCTGCAAAGCACCCATTTCATTTGCAAGTGTAGGCTGATAACCAACGGCAGAGGGCATACGTCCCAAGAGGGCAGATACCTCTGAACCAGCCTGTGTGAAACGGAAGATGTTGTCGATAAAGAGAAGAACGTCCTGTCCCTCCTTATCACGGAAATATTCCGCCATTGTAAGTCCCGACAGAGCAACTCTCATTCTTGCTCCGGGGGGTTCGTTCATCTGTCCGTAAACGAGAGTAGTATTGCTTAAAACTCCCGATTCTTTCATTTCGTTGTAGAGGTCATTTCCCTCACGGGTACGCTCTCCAACGCCTGTAAATACGGAAAGTCCGCCGTGCTGTTTTGCTACGTTGTTGATAAGCTCCATAATAAGAACCGTCTTACCAACACCTGCACCGCCGAAAAGTCCGATTTTACCACCCTTTGAGTAAGGGCAGATAAGGTCGATTACCTTGATTCCTGTTTCGAGGATTTCTGTTGAAGTTGAAAGCTCGTCATAGTCGGGAGCGCTTCTGTGGATATTCCACTTTTCCTCAGTTTCGGGAGCTTCAACATTATCAACGGTATCACCGAGTACGTTGAAAATACGTCCAAGAGTTTCTCGTCCAACAGGAACGCTGATTGGTGCACCTGTATCAGTTACGGGAACACCTCTTTTAAGTCCGTCTGTGGAGGACATAGCAATACATCTTGCGGTATTGTCGCCGATGTGCTGTGCAACCTCGACAGTCAGCGTTTTTTCGCCCTTTGGAATAGTCAGCGCATTGAAAATAGCAGGGAGATGACCTTCCTCAAAGCGAACGTCTACGACAGGTCCCATGACCTGTGAAACTACACCTTTTGATATTTCTGACATAATTTGTATACCACCTTTGCTGCGTCCGTAATATGATTTATTCGGAGCAGTAGTTCTGCGGATAGGGCATTACATACCGCTGCCCGCAACGATTTCGGTTATTTCCTGTGTTATAGCGCTTTGTCTTGCACGGTTATATTCAAGCTGAAGTTCATC
>CALFMA010000344.1 GCA_937880065.1 uncultured Ruminococcus sp. | reverse complement strand
TATACTGTTTTTGCCCGTGTTGAGCCTGCTCACAAGCTGCGTATTGTGCGGAGCTTCAAGCGTAAAGGGGAAATCGTCACAATGACAGGTGACGGAGTTAATGACGCACCTGCTGTAAAAGAGGCTGATGTGGGCGTAGCTATGGGAATTACAGGCACAGATGTTACGAAACAGGCGGCTGATGTAATTCTCCTTGACGACAATCTTGCAACTCTTGTGGATGCCGTTGAGCAGGGGCGGTGCGTTTATGCCAATATCCGTAAATTTGTGCGTTATCTCCTTTCCTGCAATATCGGCGAAGTTCTCACAATGTTTCTTGGTATAGTTATGGGAATGCCTGTAGTTCTTCTCCCAGTACAGATTTTGCTGGTAAACCTTGTAACTGACGGACTTCCTGCCATTGCATTAGGTCTTGAACCGCCCGAAAGGGATATTATGAACCGTCCGCCCAGAAAATCCACAGAGGGATTTTTTGCAGGGGGACTTATGTGGAAAATTGTTATAAGGGGAATTCTCATCGGACTTTCAACCCTTGCATCATTTACCTCTGTAATGCATATGGGCGGCAGTCTTGAAGCTTGTCGCACAGCGGCATTGATAACTCTTGTGGCATCTCAGCTTATACACGTTTTCGAGTGCAAAAGCGAATACGGAAATCTGTTTTCAATCCGACTTTTCAGCAATATAAAGCTGATACTTGCGGTTATTGTATCGCTGGCAGCACTTGTGGCGGCAGTTGTAATTCCCTTTATGCAGGGCATTTTTGCAACAGTTCCCCTTACAAATGAACAGCTTTTTGCGGCAATAGGATTCAGCGTTATTATCCCGATTTTAAGCGGAATTTTTGGTGGAAAGAAGAAATAAATTTGTATGAAAAAAGGGGACCGATTTTAGGGATTGGTATCATATAGAAGTTTTCAAAGAACTGATATAAAAGGCTTGCTCAGAACATACCACTATTTTTCAAGAATTTATGCCTGATTTTTCTGTAAATAAAATTTTAACCCCGATTTCATTCCGAAATCGGGGCTTTTGGACAAACTGAGGCTTCCCATTTGTTTAGGAAGCCATTTTGTGTGATATTGTTAAAATGTATTGACATTTAAATAAAAAAGGTGTATAATAGATAAAGCGATAGTTTTGGTGATTAACTCCAAAGCATATTGAGCCATTCAACTAATTTTGACATTTTTAGTTCCTCCTTTTATGTTAGGGTTATAGCTAATAATTGTTTTGTAACACGTGTTTTTAATGACATTGAATAAATTATATCAGATGGCTCTTTAAAGAATCCTAAGGGAATTTATTTGTTACTCCTTGGAAGAAATGCAGAGCACAGCTTTTATAAAGTTTGTAAGGTGTTCCTTAACTTGATTATATTTTAACTCATTTGAGGAAATAAAACTACAATTGTGGAGTAAAAGAGTGCTTTTTCAGAGTGAATGGGAAATTTGATGAAATAAGTCGAAAATAATACAGGTTTTACAGAGGTAATAATGAAGATAGCAATATGTGATGATCAGAAAATTATGCGTGATATTCTGAAGGAACAACTTGAAATATATGCAAGCAACAGAAAAAATTGTTTTGTATATACTGAATATGACAACGGATTGGATATGATAAAAGATAATGTCGTTTATGACCTTATATTTATGGATTATCAAATGGACAGAATAAATGGAATAGATACAGCTAAGGAGCTGCGGCAAAGAAAAATAGAAACACCTATTATATTTTTAACAAGCTTTCCCGATGTGGTATTTGATGTGTTTGAGGTTAAGGCGTACAGATTTCTTCTTAAACCGATAAATGAGAGTAAGCTTGCAGAAGCTCTTGATACTTTGATTGATGAATTTTCAGATGAGAATTTTCTTGTAATCAAAACAGATGAGGGTAGTAAAAGAATAAAAATAAATGATATAATATATGCTGAAGCAGTTGACAAATACTGTTATATAAGTACAACATCAGGTACTTACCTGTATAAAAAGACATTATCGACATTGGAGGAACAATTGCCTTCAAATTTGTTTTTTCGTTCTCACAGAACTTACATTGTCAATTTTAAACATATAGTATCAATTTCTAAAACGGAAGTATTATTAGATAGTAAGGAAAAGGCTTTAATAAGTAAAACAAAAGTAACTTCATTCAAAAAGAGCTTTTTTGATTATGTAAAAAGCTGTAGTATGAGAGGCGAAAAACAATGACGAAATTTATTGTTGATGGCGTTTTTTGTTTTTTTATTGATTTTCTTTTTATAAATCTTATTTCCCGAATGTTTTCCTATAAGTTGAACAATCGAAGTGCTTCTGTAATACTTCTTATATATACTGTTTTTTCGGAATTCTTATATTATGTAAGTGCTTTTGAACTGTCAGTTGTCATAAAGGTGCTGATAATGCTTTTTGTTCTGTTTCGAACGGTTATTATAAGTTCCATAATCCTGAAAAGATTTGATTGGAATGTAGTTTATTTTGGATTGATACAAATAATACTGTCACAGATTCCGGATTCGCTGCTGTTGATTATATCGCCTGATATAGATGCAAAGCTCAGAGATATTCTTGTGCCTATAATGATAATAGTAACATTGACTATATTGTATTTATTTATGAGTAAGAACGGCAGATTGAATGTTGCCGTTGATGCTTATAAAAAAATCGGGTGGTTCGTCAGAATTATTATTCTTATTGCATTATGGGTATTTACTCTTTATCTTACGGTTGTAATTGATCCTGAGGAAAGAGCATTTTCAATGTTTATAA
Organism: uncultured Ruminococcus sp.; assembly: GCA_937880065.1. The sequence goes on along the minus strand of CALFMA010000344.1, from coordinate 724 downwards.
GAAGAATATTTACTCTGCCTATGTTTATTATAATGGGAGTATTTGTTGCTTTTATTGTTTCTATTTCAGTATCTGATAAGAAAAATAATGAAATTACAATCCTTCTTTCGGAGCAGATTGATGAACAGGTGCGGTATTTTGAAAAGCTTAATAAGATGAATGATGACATACGTAGTTTTCGTCACGATATTAATAATCATTTTATCTGTCTGAGGAGTTTGCTCAAAAATAATCTTATATCTGAAGCTGTGGAATATATAAATGATATAGAGCAGATTTCTTCAATAAGAGAAGTAAGATATAAAACGGGAAATTTCATTGTGGATTCGCTGCTTGATGATAAAGCTGACAGAGCAGCGGAGTTTTCGGCTGAAATTGTATTCAACGGTATAGTACCTACAATAGGAATAAGCAATGCTGATATATGCATTATTTTCTCCAATGCTTTAGATAATGCCATAGAAGCCTGTGCAAAAAGAGGCGGAGGCGTTATCAATATAAAATCAGATTTCAGGCAGGGATTATTTTTCCTTGAAATCTCAAATCCTGTGCCTGATGATATGAAAATCAAGGATGTAAAAAGGCTTTCTACATCTAAAGGAGAAAAAAAGCTGCACGGTTTCGGAATGCTTAATATACATAAGACAGCCAAGAAATATAACGGTAATTCAAGTGCGTCAGCTGAGAACGGAATATTCTGTTTGAATGTTGAATTACAGCTTAA
>CALFMA010000343.1 GCA_937880065.1 uncultured Ruminococcus sp. | reverse complement strand
TAAGTAGTAAATTTTTGGAGTTTTACACCCCTCAAAATCCCAGTAAAATAGGGGTTATTGAGAGTTTTATTTATCCAATGACTTCATTGTGGGGAGCCCCGCTTCCTGTAATTCATATTATACTGTATGCTACCATAACTTACTGACCCCATCAATGGAAATTTGACATTTTCCTGCTTTTCGCCTGTATATTACTGCATTTTACGTTCCGATTGATGTACGATTTGATGTAAGCTTGGCAGCATACATTTTTTACTTTATGCCTCCTTGAATCAGTTTGGGCCGAAGCAAGGAGCTGGTTTTATCTTTACAGCAAAACCGCCGAGGATTTTACATTCTCAGCGGTCTTTATTTATTCGGTTTTGTCAATAATGTGCAACACCGCAGTTGCACACAAGATTCATATTAAACAGTTTCCGGAAGAAATGAACTATCTTCCAATACTTTATTGAGAGCTCCCTTTTGTTTCTTGTTTTGCTATACAATCCCCATCGCCATCTCAACCAAGAGAGCCACAATAACAACTAAAGCAGAAATAATAAACCCGTGAATCATAGGACGAATACCTGCTTTTTTCATACTTGAAAAGGAAGTATTAAGACCAATAGCTGCCAAAGCACAGACCATAAGAAACTTACTTGCTGTTTTTGTTCCTGATACCACTTCAGCAGGAATCGGGAATACGCTTGCAACAACGGACAGAGCAAGGAATCCGAGAATAAACCAAGGGAATATTTTCTTGATGCTGAAATTCGCTTTCAGTTCACTGGAATTTTGGCTGTTAGCAAGAGCTTCTTTTTTCTTCAGGTGAAGCTGTATGAATGCAAAGGTAATTACAGTGGGAATAATGGCAAGAGTTCTTGTAAGCTTTACCATTGTGGCAAAATCCCCTGCACCCTCGGAAAAAGCGTAACCCGTAGCAACAACAGAGGAAGTATCATTTACCGCAGTGCCTGCCCAAATGCCAAATGCTTGATCGGTCATACCAAGAGCTCTGCCCATAATCGGAAAAAGAACAATCATCGCCATATCAAAAAGAAAGGTTGCAGACATAGCATAAGCCACATCATTATCATCTGCATCAATTGTGGGTGCTATAGCAGCGATTGCACTTCCTCCGCATATACCCGTACCGGCAGAGATAAGGTTGGAAAGCTTCCAGTTAAGCCCCAATGCCTTGCCGATAAAGTATCCCCCGCCAAAGCAGGTAAGCAAGGTGAATACCATAACTGTAAGGGACATTTTACCTACGTTCAAAATGGTCGTGATATTAAGGGACAAACCAAGCAGAATAATGGCAAACTTCAAAATCTTCTTTGATGTAAATTTCAGTCCCGATGTAAAGATTTTTGTATCCTGCAAAAAATAATTGATAATCATACCGATAAACATAGCAATTACTGCAGAACCGATGAGATGAATAGGCATCAGACTTTCCAGCCAGCAGGCCAGAAGTGCCACTCCGACAGACAATATGATTCCGGGCATAGTTTTTAACACTTTCATAAGCAGTCTCCTGATTTAATTAATTACGCTTGATTATACCGTAAATATATGATAAAATCAAATTATCATTTATTATCGGCTGATAATATTAAATAATGGGAGATTATTATGTTAGATTACAGAGTGCTTACATTTCTTACCCTCTATGATGAAATGAATTACCGACGTACCGCTGAAAAGCTGAATATGACTCAGCCAGGCGTAACACAGCACATTCATTACTTGGAGAATTATTACGCAGTAAAGCTATTTGAATATGACGGAAGACACCTTTTTCGGACTAAAAGTGCCGAACGTCTCAAAAGGTATTTTGACAGTGTAAAAGCAGAGGAAGCAGATATCCGTGAAAGCTTTGTTCCTGACAATACTGTTCATATCACCGTGGGAGCTACAAAAACTATCGGTGAATTTGTTATCGTACCTGAGATACGAGCCTTTCTTGAAAAGCCAAATAATAATCTTGATTTAATTGTTGATAATACGGAAGTTCTTTTGCGTATGCTTGAAAAAGCTGAAATTGATTTTGCTGTCATTGAGGGTGTGTTTGATAAATCAAAATACGGTTATCAGTTTTACAAAAAAGAATCCTTTGTTGGTGTTTGTGCAAAAAAGCACCGTTTTGCCGGCAAGGCTGTAACTCTTGAAGATATTTTTAGTGAGGATATTGTAGTAAGAGAGCCGTTTTCAGGGACGAGAACATTATTGCATAACGCAATTACCGACCGTGGATTTTCTCTTGATAGCTTCAAACGCTGTATTACCGTCAGCAATTTTTCTGTTATCTGCGACCTTGTGGCAAACAACGGGGCGATTACCTTTGCTTATGAGCCTATTTCCCGTTGCCGTGATGACCTTGCAATATTTACTGTGGCTGATATGCAGATTAGCGGTGAGTTTAATTTTGTTTATTGCAACGAGCGGGTTGCTAAAGAGAA
>CALFMA010000342.1 GCA_937880065.1 uncultured Ruminococcus sp. | reverse complement strand
GATGACGTGCATAGCTGTTTTTTCTCAAAAGGGGTTTTTAGAGATGCCCTTAATTAAAAAGCCTATAGCAGTCAGCCATTAGCTGATAGGAACAGCAGTTCTTCTGTATGCTGTTAATTTTTTTGTTTACTGATTAATACCAATCCCTGAAAAAACAGTAGACAAAACTACGATTTCCGATAAAATCCACCGTCAACAACATTTCTTAATTCATAATTCTTAATTCTTAATTTTTCTGACTTATGAAAGTGAAAAGCCGGCCGTAACCCAAAACGACCGGTTTTCTGATTTGTCTTGCCCTTACATTTTATTTTTTTAGGGATATTATATTTCTCCGCCATTGTGCAGAAAGCAGAGAATTTATAATCAGTTGAGAGAGTTTCGTTCATCGGGAGTGACCTCCCGATGAACAATTTATGAGGGATAATAAATAAGATATCTATGTTTTTACTTGACGCTCCATGAATCGAATTCAACATCGCCGCTGAATACAAAGTAAACGTCCTTTGTGCCTGTCATATTTGTTACTGTGGGAACTGTTACATTCTCCATTGCAGATGTAAGTTCCGCATATCCGATTACATCGCCTGTGGGAGAGCCTACACACACTTTAATAGCTCCGCCGTTTGAAGATGATGCTCTGATTGTAAGAGAATCTGTTCCGTTCTTGAAGTTAACACCGCTAACCTTTGTCCACTCGCCCTTCTTGCCGATAACCTTTGTATCGCAAAGACCGCTTGTGGTAATTCCCTTTGACTGGTTAGACATTGTTTCAGCCTGTACAGTTGTGTAGGGATTGAGTGTTTCAATCTGTGATACGCCCTTCATTGTACCTGTTGCTGAGAACATACCGTTTGAGAATGTTGCCTCGTCAATGTGAGGTGAACGATAGTTACCACCAAGATCTATTGTGCCGTCTGAATTGAGAGCCTGAATATTCATCTCTCTTGAAAGATTACGGCTGTGGTAAAGCATATAATACTTGCCCTTGAACTCAACGATTGAGTGGTGGTTATTTCCGCCGCCGTCAAGCTTATATGAAGCAGGATTTTTTAATGCGATTCCCTTGTATGTGAATGGTCCAAGGGGATTTGTTGAAGTCATTACACCGATTTCTGCATTGCCGAATCCGTAGGGATTTCCGCCTGTATTCCAGTTTGTGCAGTATGAGTAGTAGTATGTATTGCCAACTTTAAGTATGCTTGAATCCTCAAAGAGATATGGAGGATTCATCTTTACAGCTGAACCTGCAAGACCTGTCATATTGTCTGTGAGCTTAACTGCTCTTGCTGTGCCTGGGTCAGCTGCCTTGCCGTCGGGTACACCGCCGCCTACGTAGAGATAACCTGTGCCGTCGTCGTCAACGAGAACAGCCGGGTCAAAGAGCCATGTTACATCGCCGAAACCTGATGTACTCTTGTTGATAAGTGCCTTTCCGATTGGATCTGTGTAAGGTCCTTCGGGACTGTCAGCTGTAAGAACGCCGATACCGCCTGCACTGTCTGCAAAGTAAAGGAAGAACTTATCCTTACCGTTGATTGTTTTCCATGCTGCATCGGGAGCCCATGCAAAGCTTGCCCACTTAGCTGCACCGTTTGTTGTTCTGCTGTTTCTGCCTGCTACGGGGATTGGACCGTGGTCTGTCCAGTTTACGAGGTCAGCAGATGAGAAACAGTTGATTGTTCCTGAGTTGTATGTGTTGACCTGAATTTTTCCGTCACTTCTGTATTCGGGAGCGTCGTTTGTTGTGTATACATAAAGTCTGTCCTTGTACACCATAAATCCAGGGTCAGCACCGAAACGATGTGTCCAGAGGACGTTGTTTTCGCCATCGTTTTTCCAACTGCTGTTAATTGAGAGATTCTTGAAAATTGATTCCATAGCTGCTGTATCAACGGGAGGTCTGTTGTTGGGGAATGTATCAATTGCACCGAGAACGAACTGCTGTAAAAGAACGAGGTCATTTATTTCAACCTTGCCGCTCTGGTCAACGTCTGCAACCTTGAGAACAGAACCGTCTGTCACATCGCCGAGAATAACCTTACGCTCAACGATTAAGTCGAATACTGTGATTGTTCCGCTAAAGTCTGTATCGCCGAGAATGAATGTTCCTGAGGGATTTCCGGGAGTGCCTGGCTGATCGGGAATGTCAGGCTGTCCTTCGCCCTGAATACCTGTTTTATCTACCGCACCGATTGCCTCGTCAATGTAGAAATCTGTGAGGGATTCTTCTGTTTCAATGTAGATTTTTACGCCTGTAGCGTCAGCAGGAATTGTGTATGATGTATTTACAAGCTGAGCCCATGTATCGTTGGGAGCGATTACTGTTGCAACTTCATCATAAGCTGTTTCGCCGCTGCCGTCAGTATACTCAATCTTCATCATGAACTTGACGTTTTCACCTGACTTCTGCTTTACGTGAGCACTGAAACTGTATGCCTCGCCAGCCTTGAATGCACCTGGATTGAGGGTATAAATTGCACCCTGCCATGTTTCTGATCTGTCAGAAACGTAAAGTGAATTGCTGCCCCACTCTGTATAGTGTTCATCAGAACTCTGTGCAACGGTATTTCCGCCACGCTCTGACCAGCTGCTTGTGCCGTCCTCAAATCCGCACTGATACCACCAGCCGTAATCATTAGGTTTAAGTTCAACTGTTCCGCCAACGCCCTCAATAGGTCCGTTTCCGTCGCCGAGATTCATAAGTGTTGTATAAGCTTCCTTAGGCTTATTGTTTGAATCGTAGAGGAGAGCATTTGAACCTGCACTAAGCCATGAGTTAGCGTCGTTTGGTCCCCACATCTGGATAAGTGTAACCTTTCCGGGAGTGCTGCCGCTTGTGTTGACTTCCATAGCGTGCTTGAAAATAGCCTTGTACTTGTTAGCTTGGTCTGTGTAGCTGTATTTTCCGCTTTCAACAGAAATATCAAGCTCTGTAACCTGAACTTCAAGACCGAGAGCAAGGTACATATCCATTGCCTGTAAGTAGGAGTCAGTTCCTGCAAAACCTGTTGCATTTGCGGGAACGTGGGACTGCATTCCCATACCGTCAATAAGTCCCTTTGCTTTAAGAGGTTTCAGGATAGTATTGATGATACAATCACGCTTGTGGTCCCAGTATTCGTTATAGTCGTTGTAGAAAAGCTTACAAGTTGAAGGAGCATACTTTCTTGCGAATGTGAATGCGTCCTCAATAAAGCCGTTGTCGCCGTAAACCTGTACCCATGGTGATGCACCGTTGCCGTAACCGGGAACTCTTGCACCGCCGTTGTTCTTTGTTCTGTTTGAATCGTCTGATACAGCCTCGTTTACAACGTCATATGCGTAAAGGTCAAGGGTAGGATACTGTGATTTGAATGCAGCAAATATATTCTTGATATAACTTTCAAGACGCTGTTTCATAACGCTTTCGCTTACCCAGTTTCCTCCGTCCTGCCAGTTATCCTTGAAGAACCACTGCGGAGTCTGGCTGTGCCAAGCAAGGGTATGTCCACGGAATCCCATACCATTCTTTATACAGAAGTCAGCAATTGCAGCTGAACTGTTAAGAGAAACCTTTACATCTGTATTGGTAGAACCGTTTTTAACAAGTGTAGCATCGGGCTTTGTTTCGTTCTCGCCCTCGATTGCATTGAAATCCTTTATGTAATTTGCCTTGATAGCAGAATCGTTTACTGTTTTATAGTTGAGGATATTACCTACACGGAAGCCATAGCCTGCAAATGCCTCTTTAAGACCGTTGCCCGCAGCCTGTACAGCAGCACCGTTCTTTGCTGTAACAACACAGTCATCAATTGCGAAATCAGCTGTGCTGTCAGTTGTAACTTTCATTTCAAACTCATATGCACCCTCGGGAGCCTTGAAACTTGATGAAAGCTTTGTCCACTCGCCAGCCTTTGCATTGGCTGAATCAAGTTCAACTGTTGTTTCCTCGTGAGTTTCGCCGTCTAAATAAGTAAGTGAAAGGTGGAATTTTTCATCTGTATCAGCCTTTACGTTAACGCTGTACTTGTACTTTTCTCCACCCATAAGGTAAAATCCCTTAGATGAAGCAGCACCCTCTGCGGAAGAATTTCTTCCTGTTACGAGAAGACCTCTTGTGCCGTTCATACCATCGGTTGGAACAAGTATTTCTTCCATTTTTATATCCTTTCCTGTAAAGTGTCAGGCTTTTTTAATACGCTTCGAATTTTTCTCCCAGTGTTCGATAATTCTCGTAGCGCCTCTTTCGACAGCGAGACTGTCGGGAGGAACAGCCTTGGGGATAGTTGAGCCGGCCGCTGTGGTGGCGTTTTCGCCTATCTCCACGGGAGCAATAAGGTTGGTAT